>CAYWBA010000128.1:0-8595 GCA_964455955.1 uncultured Planctomycetota bacterium
AAGCTGAGACCGAAGGAGACCGCACCTCTTCAAACGCTCATGTCCTACGCGCTCACGGACAAGGACTACGATGAGGCACTTAGACTTGCGGAGAAGATATTCGAAGTGGCAAAGAAGGAAGCCGGCAGCGCATTCACAGGCAGGGGCAGGTCGGCAGACTATCTTAAAGGTATCGAAAAATCCTACCACCGGAACCGCGCCTCCATATTCGCCGCCATGGAAAAGAAAGATGAGGCCATTGCCGAACTCAAGAAAACAGTGGAAAAGGACAAGCCGGAAACACTTCTGTCTCTTGTGAGATATTTCTCATCATACGGCTACGACAGTGAGGCGATCGCGCTGATGGAAGAATACCTCCGCGTCGCAAAGGCGAAAACGGCAGGCGATTATGAACTCTACGGAAACCTGCTTGCATCCGAGCTGCAGTTCGAAAAGGCGCTTCTGGCTTATGAAACCGCAGCCGAAACGACTGAAAGCTCCTACAAGTGCAGAAAGATGTTCCAAAACGCCTTTGAAATCCATGAAAGACTTGGAACCATCCCGGCCTTCATTGAAAAGATGAAGAAATACATCGCCGAGCACCCGCAGGAGAGGGAAATTCAAAGACTCGTTTTCAATGCCTGTTCAACTCTCGGAGACAACGATGGTGCAATTAAGTATGCGCGTGAATTCGCGGAAAAAGAGCCTGGGAGAGTGGAATACGCGACCCGCCTTGTCAACTTCCTGATGAACAAGAAACAGTACACAGACGCGGTGGAGATGCTCAAAGGGGCCCTTGCGAAGAACCCGCCGCAACCCCAGGCTATTTACGGGACGCTTGCAGAGTGCTACTTCAAGATGAAAGACGAAGAGAGCGAGAGAAGCGGCCTGGCATGGCTGGCGAAATCCACGGAGCGAGACGAGGAGCCCGAGGTAAGCTACGCCATGGGGATTCTCAGGGCCGGTTTCACCCAGAAAGCATTCGAGGTGCTCATCCCCATGTGGGAAGATCGTCCGGAAGATACTAACTATAACATGTTGGTTGCAAACGCGGCCTACAAGCTTGAGAAATGGGACCTTGCACTCGAGGCCCTCAAGCGGGCTTTCCTTCGCCAGGAGTGGGGAAACATTGACGAAAGTATGAAGGCGCACTTGAGACTAATCTACGATAAGACCGGCGCGTCCGAGAAGCTAACCGCGCACGCGAAAGAGCACCCGGAAGATGTCGTGACTCTCAAGCAATTGTACCTGTATTGCATCGCCACAAATGACAAGAAGAGCGCACTGGAGCTGAGCTGGCGAGTCCTCGAGAAAGAGCCATACAATCTCAACTTCCTTTATGCATCGCTCGAACTGGCACACCATCTTGGCGAAGAGGAAAAAGTACTCGATGCAGCTATTAAGCTCTCTAAGATTCTGGAGAACGGCGGATCTCTTATAAGCAAGCAGCACTTGAACAAGTTTCTTCTCACCCTCACAAAGGGCAAGGACCCGCTTGAGGCGCTGTCGCGCGGGGGTCTCCTCTACTCGCGCGCTGGAGGGCTTGACGAATATATCGGCAATATCTTCTTCAAAGGCGGCCAGCCCGAAAGGGCATTTCCGTGGTGGAAGCGCCTGCTCTACGGGAGCCAGGGCAGTTACTATTTCTACGGCGAGTCGGCTACCAAAGAACTCGCTCGAATCTATATTAATCACAAGCTTTACGAGCAGGCCCGTGAACTATTAAAATCCGGTGATATATTCCAGAGTTACTATTACTACAGCCGCAGAAACTCCAACAAGATAGCGGAGGCGAGGATACTCCGGGATGAAGGAAAGGGTCGCGAGGCGGTCGTAAGGTACCTCGAACTCCTCGAAAAGATTCATATCGGGTCGGACTGGAAGTCTTCCGACCCACACCACCGCCACTACAGCTACCACGAAGAGACTATCGCAGAGCTTATCAACATCCTTCGGGACGAGGAGCGTATTGACGAGTTCTATGAACTCGCAAAAGAGAAGGCCAAAGATGATAAATCCAATCCGCTATACGGGTGGCTTTACAAGTACCTTATCTACGAGAAACGCGACAAGGCGGGGCTGGCCGACTACCTCGCACTCAAGTTTGAAGACAACCCCGAATCGGCGGCCGCACTGAGAGCGTTCTTGGAGTGTTACCGCAATACGAAAGATTACGACAAGATGTTTGAAACCGGCAAGAAGCTGCTTGCGAAGTTCCCGGAAAGCAGAGAATCTGTCCTGCTTGACCTTTTCGTTGCAGCAGCCAAGCTGAGAAAGCAGGATGAAAAGGTTGGGTTCGAGCAGGAATATCTAAGCTGGAACAGTATCAAAGAAGAGGACCGCTGGTTGTCCATCTTTACGCGTGCCATGAGCGAGGAATTGTACCCCGTAGCTTTCAAATACGCTCAGAAATTGCTCGAAAAGGAAGCGGCTGAGGAAAAGAAGAGCGCGCAAGTATGCCCAGTAAAAGAGAAAGACAGCGATACTGAAGAAGACGAGGAAAGAGAGAAATTCTCCGTCCGACACAGCAAATTGCTCAAGAAGATGTACGAAGAGCTAGGAATGGAAAAAGAGAAATCCGAGACGGAGGCCCGGCAGAAACAGAGAACGGAAAAATTCATTAAGAAAGAGATAGAAAAAAGCCGGAAAAATCCCTTCGACCCCTCACCCTACCAGTCGCTTTACACCTGCTACTGGGAGAAGAACGAACTGGATAAAGCGTATGAGAGCCTCAAGAAGATTCGAACTCTCACCGGCCCATCCATCTCCAATTACAAGAAAGCGGGATGGTTCTGGTTGAAGAAAGGGAACTGCACCAAAGCACTTGAGTCATTCATTAAAGCAATAACACTGCGAGACTCTTATAATGAACTGCCCGACTCATCCTTCGAGACAGGTTCCTGGCCGGAAGCCGGCTACTATTCCCCCTGGGCTTACAGGTACGGCTACTATCGAGACATCACCATATCCCGCCGATACTACAGAGGCTCGTGGGACTATCCATACTACTTCCGTCGCTCCCGCGAAGATTTGGCCTACTATTACTGGTTATCCTTGGACTATGGAGCCGCCATGTCTTATTATTTAACCGGCGATGCGGAGAAAGCCCAGGAGCACTTCCGCGAAGCCCGGCGCGAGAGCCCGGACTCCGTTTTCAGGCTCTTCGCCGATTACGTCCTCGACGGGAGCCCCGTTGACTGGGAGACTGTGAAAGAAGTAACAGACAAGGATTACGAGTACTATGGAAAGTACAGAAAACACTTCGAAAAGTAAGAGCGCTGTCAAGAAGCGTATTCGCGGGCTTCTGAGAAGGAGAAGACGGCTCCTCTTTGTTAGAACAGCCCTCAAGACAGGCAGCGCGGTCTCGTTTCTCCTTGCCTGTGTTTTATTCGCGGCCGCGGCGATACAGGGGAGCTTTTTGGCAGGGTGGACCCGCAGCGAGGTTTTCCTTCTCGGACTCTTTATCCTCGTGGTTTCCTGGGCTGTGGCGACTGTTGCGGCAGGAATATACGCATTCTTGACTCATCTCGACCCCATAATGACAGCCAAGAGTCTTGATGACCGTTACGGGTTTAAGGACCAGGTGGCAAGCGCACTCGACCTGTCCGGTGTTGACCGCGAGTTCGCCCACGCTGCGGGGGAACGAGCCAACCAACTGCTTGCGAGCACAAGGCCGCGCGAAGTTTTTCCATTCAGCCTGCCGCGCATGGCTGCCCTAACCGCTGCCGCGGTGATTTTGCTGACGCTTGCCGCCACTATCCTCTTTGATGCCGACCTTTCTGCATCTCAGATGCGGGAAGATATTTCAGCGCTCGCCGACAGGCTGCGCCGCTACGCACTTGAGCGCGAGAAAGAGGCGCGTACAAAAGAGGAAAGGGATGTCCTCAAGCGGCTCAAGAAGCTTGCCGACCAGTTGAAAAAGAAAGAGATTACAAAGAAGAAGGCGCTTGAAGAAGCTGCCGCCCTCAGAAAGGCCCTTGGCAAAAAGCACCAGGAACTTTCAATGAAAGGATTTAACCTGCGTAAAGCGGCGGAAGCGCTCGCGAAGTGCAAAGACACGCGGCCGATTGCAAAGGAACTGCTTCGGCGCAACGTGCGGGGTGCGGCGGACAGCACCAAAGAGCTTGCAGACGCTGTGAAGGGGCGGAAAGCCCTGAAGGAGAACACCGAGTTCGAGAAGCTTTCTGAAGCCTTCCACAACGCTGCGCCTTACATGGGCCCGCTGCGCTCAACGTCGCAAAGAATTGCCCGCGCATCCAGGTTTTACGAGAGAGATACTACCTCGCGGGAGCTTAATAATCTTGCACGACAGATGAAACAGGATGCAGAGGCTGCCCAACTGAGCGACCTTCTCCAGGGGGGAATGCGAGCCCTCGAGCAGCTCCAGGAGGGGCTGGGAGGTATAAGGGAGTTCAAACGCGGCAAGGGCGCCCGGGCGCTTTCGGAATTCATGCTGCCCCACGGAAGCGGCCGAAAGGGAAGCGGCGCCGGGATGCCCGGCGGAAAAGGAATGAAAAGAGGACAAGGCCTTGGGCGAACCCTCGGTTCCCTCAAGGATAAGGAGAAAGGCCCGGGTATTGGGCGCGGAACCGACCCCAACCTTTACGGAAAAACCGTTAGACAAAAATCGCAACGCGACCCCTATCTTCTGCGACCGAATGAAGCAAAGGGCAAGAGTGAATACTTCCAGGTCAAGAGTGCGCGTGAGGCGGCGCGAAGCGGCGTGGATTACAAAAACATCTTCGTCAACTACAAGCGCCGCGCCGAGAACACGCTTTACAGCGAGCAGGTACCTATAGGTTATCGCGAGTATGTCCGGCGGTACTTCGAGAACATCCGGCCTCCGGAAGACCCGGCGGCGAAGGACAAATAGAAGGAAATGCACATGGTTGAAGGAACGGCGAGTGTCGAGGAGCGCCTCAGGAGTTTTCAGGACTCCTTCAGGAAGCTCAAAGCTGAGATACTGAAGCAAATCGTCGGCTACGAGGACCTCGTGGAGCAAATGCTCACCTGTCTGCTTGCAGGAGGGCACACTCTGCTTGAAGGCGTGCCGGGCTTAGGAAAAACCTATATGGTGCGGGCACTGGCTTCTGCAGTGAATGCCTCGTCTGCGCGCATCCAGTTCACGCCCGACCTGATGCCGGCAGACATCATCGGGACCACCATTATCGCCGAGACAGAGTCAGGAAAGAAAATTTTTACTTTCCAGCGCGGCCCTGTCTTCAACAACATCATCCTCGCGGACGAAATCAACCGCGCCACGCCCAAAACGCAGTCAGCCCTGCTCGAGGCTATGCAGGAAAAGTCTGTCACAGTTGGCGGAACGACCTACAAACTCGAGGAGCCGTTTTTCGTCGCCGGGACCCAGAATCCTATCGAGATGGAGGGAACATACCCGCTTCCCGAGGCGCAGATAGACCGTTTCTTTTACAAAATCCGGGTCGAGTACCTCGGCGAGGACGAACTTGCCGAGATTATCGAACGAACAACCCGTGCCGAGGAGCCCCAGGTAGTACCTGTAATCACCCCTTCCGAGCTTATTGCCATGAGACAGCTTGTACGTCAAGTCGAGGTGGCGGAGTTCATAAAACGTTACGCAATCAAGATTGTCCTGGCCACCCACCCCGAAAAGGACGAAAGTGCCGAAAACGTGAAGAAGTACCTCCGCTATGGTGCAAGCCCCAGAGGGGTGCAGGCGCTTATCCTCGGCGGCAAGGTTCAAGCGCTCCTCGACGCACGCTTCACTGTAAGCGCATCCGACGTACGCGCAGTTGCATTGCCCGCTCTTCGGCACCGGCTGCTTCTCAACTTCGAGGGCGAGGCGGAAGAGGTCTCCACTGATGACATTCTCGGAGAGATTCTCAATCTCGTACCTGAGGTGGAGGGCGCATAACGGGGGCCGCCAATGGAAGAACCTCTCTTTGATGCCGACTTCATCCGAAAGTTGGAATACCTGAACGTAATTGCAAAGAAGGTCTTCTCAGGCATCCTGAGGGCTGAACGCCAGACTCAGAAAAAGGGCATATCACTTGAGTTCTCCGACTACAGGAACTACACCGCCGGCGATGACTTCCGGCGCATTGACTGGCACATATACGCAAGGCTCGAGGACTTCTTCATAAAGCTCTTCCGGGAAGAAGAGAATCTCGTCATGAACGTATTCCTCGACGCGTCACTCAGCATGGACTACGGGCAGGTGAATAAGCTAATCCAGGCGAAAAGGCTCGCGGCCGCAATCGCCTACATCGGGATGGCCAATATGGACTCGGTCTCCCTGTATGTATTCTCCGACAACCTGACAGATGACATCCGGAGACTCCACGGCCGGGGCAAGATATTCCCGCTCATGCGGTTCCTGCAGCGCCTGCAGCCGCTGGGAACGACAGACCTTTTGCGAACTGCACGTGCGTTCATTTCGCAGGTGAACCGGCGCGGTCTGGATATTATCATCTCCGACTTCTACGATATTGACGGATACCGGCCCGCCCTGAAAGCTCTCAAGTACGTGAAGCACGATGTTTATGCCCTGCACATCATTGACTCTCTGGAGGAATCTCCGCAGTTGCGCGGCGACCTGCGGCTTGTTGACGTTGAGGATGGCATTTCCAAAGAGCTGACCGTAACCGACAGAATGAGAGAGCGCTACATAAGCGCTTTCACCAGTCATTGTGATGGAATCGAATCGTTCTGTCGAAAGAATGAATTCGGATATGTCAAGGCGCCTACGACGGTGCCCTTCGATGAACTCGTGCTTACAATACTTCGGAAAGATGGGCTTATCACATGACATTCGCCGCACCGTGGGCTTTTTACTTTTTCTCAGCCGCCGCGGCTGTCATCGCACTTTACATCCTCAAAGTCAAGCGCCGGCGTGAAAATGTACCATCCATCGCTTTCTGGATGCGGCTGGTGCGAGAGACCAGGACCACCTCTCTCTTCAAAAAGCTCAAGCGGCTCCTCTCGCTAATCTTGCAACTTCTCATCCTCACGCTGCTCATTCTGGCCCTAAGCAATCCAATCATCGGCAGCGCTCTGCTCAAACGCGAAAGCATCGTGGCAATTGTCGATGCTTCAGCTTCTATGAAGGCTGCTGAAGGGAAACGGACCCGGTTTGAGCTAGCGCGCGGCGAGGTCGCGGATATTATTACGGCAAAAGGATACGAAGATGAGATGATGATTGTCATGGCTGCAGGCACCCCCCAGGTACTCAGCCCATTTACGCGCTCGGCGAAAAAACTGCGCACAGTCAGCGAGAAAATGGCTCCCACAAACTGTACTGCAGACCTCAGAGCAGCTTTCGAACTCGCCTGCGAACTCCTTGTAAAAAAGAAGCATCCGCTTATCTATATCATCTCCGACGGCTCGGGCGGCGAGGTGAAGGATCTCATCGGAAAAAACTCATTCACACGCTATCGCAAGACAGGAACCTCCCGGCGTAACGTGGGTATAGCAGCCTTTGAAGCAAGAAAGAACACCGGCTTGATGAGCGACTTCCTTTTTGCACGTGTGAGAAACTACTCCGGCAAGACTCAAAGTTTCTCTCTTGAGCTTTTCGTAGACCAGCAACTCAAGTATGCCGAAAACTGCGAACTTGGCGCCGGCGCAGAGTTCAGCAAGACATTTCCACCTTTCTCGCTTCCCGGTGGTGCGCTTGTCCGGCTTCACATCGATGCGAAGGATGATTTTCCGCTGGACGACAATGCGTACGGCATCATCCGCCCCACACGGAAAGCCAAAGTCATTCTCATCTCACCTCGCGAAGAAGAGTTCTACTTCCGTGCCGCAGTTGACGCGATGGGCGATTCAATCAACCCTGACAGCCTTGTCATCTCGCCCGAGGAGTACGAGGCCCTGCCGCCAAAGGACAGGCGCGTTGATGTAACTATTATCAATTCCTGCGCCTTTTCCGTTGATGATGTGCCGGGCAACGTTATCGCTGTCAACCTCAAAGGTGAAGAGCTTCCCGTCAAGGTGCTCGGTGAGGTTAAAAATCCCATCGCAGGCGACTGGGAGCGTGACCACCTGGTGATGCGATACATAACTTTCACAAACCTGTTCCTTTCGAAGGCTCAGAAGGTCGTCCCACGGGGCGAGGCCAAGATTCTACTCAACTCAGATTCAGGGCCCCTTATCCTGCTTTTCGAGGACAGGCGAAAGCTGATTTACCTTGCCTTTGACATAATGGATACCGATATCCCATTCCGCATCGCCTTTCCGGCGCTCCTTCGAAATATTATTACCTTCTTCGAGCAGGAGGAGCACGCGCTATTTCGCTCCTCTTACAGAACCGGGGAAGCTATTTTCCCCGCGCGCAGGTTACCGCAGGTGCTGAGTTTAGTCCGCATTGCGCACCTTTCGGGCACTGAGAGCGTTGACGAAGAGCAAGTGAAGGTCTGCGACGGCTCATTCCTGTTCGGAAAAACCGGTGAGCCTGGCTACTACCGCATCTCGGCCGGCGAGAAGACATATTTCACCACGGTCAACCTTCCACCTTCAGAAAGCAACATTGCCCCGGTCCAAATCAAGGCCCCAGGAGAGCAAAGAATCTCTGTATCTTTCCTGGGGCGCGAGTTCTGGCTCTACTTCGTGGCGGCGGGCCTTCTGCTCTTCCTCACT
>CAYWBA010000129.1:0-8536 GCA_964455955.1 uncultured Planctomycetota bacterium
ATTTGCTGCTTCCGGCTCTTTCTTACCTGCGTTCATCTGCGTTTATCCGTGGTTAAATTGTTTATTACGCGCTGCAAGCAGCGCGGCTAAACATGCGGCTTCGCCGCTGCTGCCTATTGGCTATTGCCTCTCATAATACAGACGTAAAAGAGGGCTCATTCTTGCGCCAAATCAGTGAAATTTTCTAAAACTCCTCATGACTATCTTTAGTCAATTTTTCATATAGAGCTGGCCTTGAGGAAGGCCGGAATGCGTTCAGTGTCCTGAAGAAAATGTCCGAAGAGTGTTGTGAGTTGAGAATGAGAAAACGATTTCTGTTGAATGAATCAAAACCTTTGATAGGAGAAATTAGCTTGGTCATACGGAAGTACAATAATCACTTGGTTGGCTGCCAGACATACTTGCCAGTCTTGTCGATGTAGCCGAGGTTACCTTCAACTTCATCTCGGCCAACGGTTATCGGCGCTAACCCTTGCTGAAAATCACCCGGATGCGCAAATATGAAATCTATCGCAATATTCCCAGTCAGATCAATATAACCATAATTTTCCCCCATCTTAACAAGTGCCAGCCCCTCAGAGAATGGCCAGGCTTCATCAAATCGCGGCTCAATAACATTATGTCCTGTCATGTCAATATAGCCCCATTTGCCGCCCTCAATCCACCATTTCCTCAAAGATCCCCCAATGTTAACCGGTGCCAGCCCTTCAGAGAAGCTATAGGCGTCGTCAAACTTGGGGTTGATCATGATTTCCCCTTCCTTGTCTATAAAACCCAATTTGCCACCAAGATAAGGGATCATACATGCAAGACCTTGAGAAAAACTTCCTATAACCCAGAACCGTGGTGATATAACGAACTTTCCCGAAAAATCAATGCAGCCTGCCAGATCACCTGTTGAAACAACTGCCAAACCTTCAGAGAAATAACTACCGTCATCAAAATGTGGCTCTATTGAAATCACGCCTGCGTGGTTCACGTACCCATATTTGTCGTCAACTTCCACCAAAGCAAGCCCCTGGGAGAAATGGTGCGCTGCTTCGAACCGGGGTTCAATGGCAATCAATCCTTTTTGGTCTATGTACCCATACTTATCACCAATCTTAACGTCGGCCAAGCCCTCCGAGAAATCGCCAACTTCATCAAACTGGGGTTCTATAACGCATTCTCCTAAGTTGTTGACAAATCCCCACTTATGGCCTACAATAACACCGGCCAGCGATTCTGAAAAAATACTGGCGTAATCGTATTGCGGCATAATAGCTACTCTGCCTGAGATATCAATAAAACCCCACTTACCACCCTGTTTGATACGGAAAAGCAAATTCACCCCGTTATGTCCCTTACGGCAGAAGTTGGCAGTGCAAAGTAGAATAAACATACGTAAATCCGGGGACTCCCATAACCACTATAATTATACACGTTAGAGGCGGGGCGGGCAAGGGAGAACCTCGTTGCAGGCGGCGGTTCGTTCCGGGGGTATAAAACCCCCGGCTTGTTTCCGGCGCGGCAAACGGGGCGGGGTTGGGGATTTCTATTCCGCGCCGCAGGCGGCGCGGCTAAACATCCCCGGGTATGAACCCCGCGGCTTGCATCCTTGACATTTGGCGGAGGCGGGGGTAAAGTGCCTGTCACTGCTATCGGAGAGGGTTTGCGGGGAGAATACGATGGATGTTCTTGTGGTGGGCTCGGTTGCGCTTGATACGATTGAAACGCCGCAGCGCACGGTGGAAGAAGTTCTTGGCGGGTCGGCGTCTTATTTTGCTTATGCGTGCTCGCTTTTCGCGCCGGTGAGGCTTGTCGGGGTTGTCGGCACCGATTTTGATAAGAAGTACATAAAGCAATTGCAGAAGCGGGGCGTGGACACCTCCGGGCTTGATGTGCGCGAGGGCCGGACTTTCCGCTGGCACGGGTGCTATTTCGACCACGGGGACAGGCGCGAGACTGTCAGGGTCGAGCCCGGGCTGATGGCGGACTTCGAGCCGGATGTTCCCGAAGAGTTCAGGGACAGCGGGTTTGTGTTTCTCGCAAACTGCAACCCGTCTCTCCAGTTGCACGTGGCGAATCAGGTGGGGCAGGGCGCTGTTGTTTTTGCAGACACAATGGACCTCTGGATTGAGACGCAGAGGGAGGATATTCTTGAGCTTCTGGGGAGGATTGACGGGCTTATCCTTAACGACCAGGAGGCGGAGCACCTCGGGGGCACGACCGACCTTGTTGCCGCGGCGATGAAGATTTCGGGGATGGGGCCCGGGACTGTCATAGTCAAGAAAGGCTCACATGGCGCGCTCATGCTTGTCGAGGGAGATGTCGTCTCTTTTCCCGCGTATCCTATGTGCGAGGGGGTGTGCGACCCGACGGGCGCGGGCGACTCCTTTGCAGGCGCTTTTATGGGGATGCTTGCGCGCGAGGGCAAGCTCACATCCGGGACGGCGAAGCAGGCACTTGTTTGCGCGATAGTCGTCTCAAGTTTCTGCATAGAGAAGTTCAGCCTCGAACGCCTGGCGGAGATAAGCATGGAGGATATCGAGGAGCGCTACGAGTCGTGCCGCAGGATGCTGACGATTGGGCCGTTAGGGGCAGAGGAATGAGCAATGTCAGGACATTTGTAGCGATTGAGCTTCCGCCGGAGGTGGTGGATAAACTGCTGCATCTGCAGGAGAGCCTGCGCGGCTGCGGGGCGAGGGTGAGGTGGGCCAGGCCTGATGGCATGCACCTTACGGTGAAGTTTCTCGGAGATGTCGAGTTTGAAAAGGCGGGCGAAATCAGCGCGGTTCTCAAGGAGGCTGTGGCTGATATAGAGCCTTTCAGGGTGAACGTCCGCGGTGCGGGCACTTTTCCGAAGGGGGGAGGCGCGCCGCGGGTTGTCTGGGCCGGTGTCGAGGGCGGTGAGGAGAGTTTGCAGAAGATATACAAGCGGCTGAACGAGCGCCTTTCGAGGTTCGGCGTGCGGTACGAGAAGAGGCGTTTCAGCCCGCATATTACGGTGGGGCGGGTCAAATCGCCGGCTGGCGCAGGGCGCCTTGTCCAGCTTGTACGAGACCAGGCTGACAAAGTGTTCGGAGAGGTGGAGATAGAAGAGCTGGTTTTCTTCATGAGCGAGCTTACCGGCGAAGGGCCGGTATACACCGTCCTTGCGCGGATTCCGTTCGGGCCGGGCAGCACCCGGGGGGCATGAAAAACTTTGGAGTGGTGCATGTGCTGTGATTGGTGCGCCATTCGCCTTGACGAAGTGGCTTTTTGGGGTATAATTTATTAACCGGGCAGTATCTTTTCCGGCGGGACAGGGGATTTCCCCATGATAGAGCTGGACAGGTTCAGAATAATTGAAAAGATTGCCGACGGCTCCATGGGCCAGGTCTTCAAAGCACACCAGGTCAGCATGGACAGGACAGTGGCTGTCAAGGTACTCCATCCCGAGCTTGCGCGCAACGAGAGCTTTAAGAGACGTTTCATACAGGAGACACAGGCTGTCGGCAATCTCAACCACCATAATATTGTGCAGGGGATTGATGCGGGCGAGAGTAACGGGCACCTTTACTTCGCGATGGAGTACGTTGACGGCCAGTCTCTCTACGAGATACTGAAGCAGGGGCCGCTGGAAGAGGACGAGGTGCTCGAGATCGGGCTGCAGGTTGCGCATGCGCTTGAACACGGGCACGCACAGGGAATTGTGCACCGCGACATCAAGCCGGGCAATATCATGATAGCATCTGACGGGACGGCGAAGGTGACTGACTACGGCCTTGTTAGGCGGGCGGATGACGGTTCGAGAAAGACGACTCATTCAGGCAAGGCGGTCGGGACGCCTTACTACATTTCTCCCGAACAGGCTCGTGGAGAAGAGGAAATAGACATACGCTCTGATATCTACTCGCTGGGCGCTACGCTCTATCACGCCGCCACGGGCCAGCCTCCGTTTCCCGGCAGGACGGCGGCCGGGATAATGAGCATGGCGGTTGAAGAGCCATTTCCCGACCCCAGGAGGGAAGAGCCAGAACTCTCAGCCGCTTTTGCGAGGCTCGTGCTCAGGTTGGCGGAAAAGGACAGGAACAGGCGGCCCGCCAACCCGTCGGACCTAATTCGGGAAATAGAGCGTGTCATGCGTGCCAGTGCTGATGAGAGACGCATGCAAACAGTCGGCGCCAATCTGAGACGGGTTTTGCGCCGTGCTGCTACGCGTGGGGGAGCGGGTAAGCAACTGCTTTCTTCAAGAGTAAAGATGGCTGTTGTGGGCATTGCCGCCGGTGCCGCGGTTATTTTGCTGCTCAGCATGTTGAGGCCGGGCGTCGAGGAGCACGAAACAAATGTTGTTTCAAGGCAGGACCGGGGAGCGCCAATCCCCCGGAGTAGCCGAAAAGCTCCCGCGCCCCGGGACGTTGATTCCCATGTGGAGCGGGAGTTTCTGAAAGCGCAGCGGGAGTTGGAGGAGGAAGCCCGCCAGGCCTTCCTCAAAGCTGAGAAATTGGCCCGCTCCACAAGTGATATAGAAGCTGCCATAGTTGAACTTTCACGTGTTGCCGCCAAGCACAAAGGGTCTTATGCAGAGAAAGCGCAACAGCTTGCCGAAGAAATGCAGAGGAAATGGGATTATGAAGGCATGCAGGTGCTTGAGGTCTGCAGGAAACAGGTAGAAGAGGCACTTGCGCAAGAGGACTACGGTACGGCGCTTGAGGTCTATGAGGATTTTCCAAAGCATCTGCTCAGGAGCGCGGCTGGTCCCGAAGTTCACAGGCTCAAGAACGAGCTGCTCAAGCAAGTCAGGGCAGTATTTGCAGATATTCTTCGCAGGGCGGAACTGCTTGCCGTAAGGGGGGACTATGACGGCGCTATAAAGCTGTATCAAAAAGCATCTGCGTTCGGGGTTCCGGAAATCAGCTCTCAGGCGAAGGCGAGAATTGAGTCTTTCCAGGAGAAGAGGCGGGTTGCTCTTGCGCGTGCGGAACGACAAAAGGCACGCAGGACGAAGGAGCTTTACAGCCGCTTCTATCCAGGGTTCACCGGGTATGTGGAAAAAGGCGAGTTCAAAAAAGCCATTGAACTCTGCGAGACATTGCTGGCAGACAGGAGCTACGAACCGGTTCATGACGCGGTCCGCAGGTGCGGAGCCGACGTTAGGATGGTGGTTGAGGTTGAAACTGCAGCACGCGAAGCTGCCAAAGGCCTGCAACTGCAAGAATACACCTTTGAGCTGGAAGGAGGCAGGATTGTCAAGGGCCTTGTGAAGGCGGTTAGAGGGGATACCATAGATGTCGAACTTATCGGCATGAAAGGCGCCGTTATGGGTGTGGGTATATCCCGGCTTTCCGGCAGGACGATAGCTGAGCTTGCAATGAAGGTGCTTGGGAATACGCCCCAGAGCCATCTCAGGTGCGGGGTGTACTTCCTTCTTGCCAAGGCGGACTGGGCCGAGGCGGGGAATCATTTTGAGCTGGCGGATGCCGGCGGCCAGGATACCTCGCGGTACAATGACAAGCTTGCCGAGCTCCGGAAGGAACATGTTGAACAGGAGGCTGTCGAGCTTTACGACAAGCTTCAGAAACTGGTCAAGAGAAAGAAATGGAAGCAGGCGGCGGAGACTGCGGAAAGGCTTGCGGCGCGTTACGAGGACACAGCGGTTGTAAAAAAGTTCAGGGCTGAAATTGGGAGGGTTCATACAGACGCCCTGATGAAGCTTGCCGCTGCAGACCAGCCAGACGCCAAGAGGCCGAAGTTGCTGCCCGGACTTGTGGGCACGTATTTCGGCGACCGTAATTTTAGGAAGCAAAGAGTTCAGCGAATAGACTCGACAATTGACTTTGCCTGGGGCGATGGCAGTCCTCACGCCGATGTGAAAAATGACAATTTCTCTATAAGATGGGAAGGATTCATTGCCATCCCCCGTTCTGGAAGGTACACTTTTATAATCAATTCAGACGATGGTGTGCGGATGTGGCTTCGCGGGGAGCAGTTAATGAACGACTGGGTTGAGAGGGGGCCCACCGACTCGGTTAAGGAAGTGACTCTCAGGAAAGGCTACTATCCGGTCAAGATAGAGTACTACGAACAAGGCGGCGGAGCCTGTGTTAAGCTTATGTGGAGTGTGGACAACAGGAGAGAAGTAATACCGTCCAAATACCTGTTACATGCTCTGAAGAAGGGGAAATAGTCAGTCAGGGGAGATTATGAAGAGAAAGTCCTTTAGATTTTGCCTGGTAACCGGGTGGGTCGTTCTGCTTATTCTAACTGTCGCGGTCTGCGGTTGCCGGGTGTTGGACCCGGCTAAGGATGATAACCGGTCGTTGGCTGTTAGAAAAATTTTTGAGAACCCGTCTTTGCAGGTGGAGGTAAAGCTTGAGATAGCGACGCTGCTCAGAGGAACCACCGGGCAATCCAAGAAAGCTGAGGAAAAGCTCAAGGAATTCGGACATGCGGCTTTGTACTACCTCGGGGGAGCGCTCAAAGAGAAACAGACTGAGGAGAACGAAGGACGCCTGATTGAAATAATGGTGGCGATTCTGCTGGAAGAAGCAGCTTCGATGCGCGATGACCATCGTGCGGAGGCCGTCGGCAGGCTTGTAGAACTTGATAAGCGGTACGGAGTTATCCACCTGCTGCTTATCCGTCTGGAGACAGCGGCCGGGCGGCTCTCCAACTCTATCTTCAAGGTGATTGAGAAATGCGACTATATAAGCGGCCAGTGGGCGTGGGCGGACCAGGCGTGGGAAGAGCTCTCAACAAGATTCCAAAACATCGAGGATATTATCAAGCGCTACATTGGGTACAAGCTGAGGAATTTGCCCCCCTTCGACACTTTTACCATGAGCTGGGACCAATACGACCAGGAGTACGCTTTTACCGTACTTTCGGAAGTGGTTATCGGCGAGGGCTACAAGGACATTGCGCCCATATACGTGGAACTGCTTGAGGTGCAGGGGACAATGGTCAGGCAAATGGCTGCCCGCGTGCTGGGGCATCTCAAGTACCTCCCGGCTGCGGAGAAACTCATAGAAAAACTTGTGGATGACCCCAGCTTTTACGTGAGGGCGGCTGCGGCTGTGGCACTGGGCCGCATGAAAGCTGAACAGGCGGCTTCGACAAGTCTTGTTGTATTGTTGCGCAAGGGCGAGTTGCTGGGCTCCAAGGTCTGCTGGGCGCTTGGTGAAATGAGGTCGCAGAAGGCTGTAAGGCCGCTTGTTCAGATTGTTGACAAACCTCCCGCTATGTTGGCCCTCGGTAAAATAGGAAACCAGCTTGCGATAAAATCACTTATCCGGGTGATGGAGACTACCGCCAACTCGATGACGAGGGCCGCTGCGGCTCGGGCCCTGGGTAACTTCCACACTCGCGAAGTCCTCGATGCCCTCAAAAGAGTTCACAGCAAGGAGAGTTCTCGGCACGCAAGGACATACCTGCTGTTCTCGATTTTCCAGATGGAAACTGAGGCGAACAAGGCTGCGGTCCAGGCGCACCTGACAGACTTCGAGATCGAGTTCCGCCTCGGCGCCATGGTGCTTCTTACTTCCAAGGGATATTTGCAGAACCTTCCCAAAATGATGGAGCTTGTGGAGACCCAGAATCCTGATGAACGGGCGCGGCAGTGGGGAATTATT
Source organism: uncultured Planctomycetota bacterium (assembly GCA_964455955.1). Classification (GTDB taxonomy): domain Bacteria; phylum Planctomycetota; class SKW154; order SKW154; family DAOVDS01; genus CAYWBA01. Next base: position 7,593 of record CAYWBA010000129.1, read on the forward strand.
AGAAAAAGCTTCGAGAGTATTCCGGAATATCGTCCCTACGGGCTGACTCACGCGCGAACAAGCGATATCAACGAGATAAAGACTTGGCATGTAAAAAACAAGTCCGGGCTTTATTGGGACAAGGCAACCATGAAGTTCAAAGTGCGCTAATTACCGCTTTCGCCATCTGACGGGTTGATTGCAGTTCCTTGCGTGTTAGAGTAACCATATCGCCGCCTGTGGCGCCTATTTCTGCAAGCTGCGCAGGACATCAAGTGTATTTTTCATATCGTCCGGCAACGGTGACTCAAACGTAGCTGTTTCGCCAGTTGCCGGATGTGTAAAAGAGAGCTTGCGCGCATGAAGAGCCTGCCGGGAAAGGAGAGGTTTCTCTGCCTTTTCTCTTCTGCGGCCCAACAATTCAGAACGGTAGACTGTGCTTCTTCTGCCGTAGGTTGCGTCGCAGAGAACAGGCGTACCAAGTGAGCGAAGGTGAACACGGATTTGGTGTGTCCTGCCAGTGAGCGGTTTGGCAAGTATCAGAGCGTAGGAGCCAAAGTCTTCAAGCACCTCGTAGGCGGTGGCCGCATCTCTGCCCTCGCGTCCGCCTTCGATTTTTGCTGCCATCTTCTTTCGCTTACGTCTCTGCCGTCCAATAGGCGCTGTAATAGTGCCTTTCTTGGCGCGCGGCACGCCGGCGGTTATTGCGATATACTCTTTTGATACTCTGCGGTGGGCGAACTCTTCTTGCAGGTGATGCAAAGCCTCCCGCGTGCGTGCAACTACGAGCAGGCCTGAAGTGTCCTTGTCCAGCCGGTGAACAATACCCGGGCGGTCTTGCTGCCCCTCACCCGGTAAAGGGCCCAAATGGTGGAGCAGGCCGTTTACCAGTGTCCCGGATTCGTTGCCTGCTGCAGGATGTACAACCAGCCCCGGAGGTTTGTTGACCACGGCCAGCACCTTGT
>CAYWBA010000130.1:0-8536 GCA_964455955.1 uncultured Planctomycetota bacterium
CTGCCCGAGGCGTTTATCTCGTTGATAATGCTCCCGTACGGCTCCCGCACATCCCCGCTCAGGCCTGTTCCAAGCATGGCGTCAACTACAAGACCGGCGTTGCGCATATCCTTCCCGAGGTCTCGAAGCTGCGACTGCGCCATGTAGTGCTCAATCGGCACGCTCAGGTGCTTTATCATCTGCAGGTTCACCCAGGGCGCGGACTCTTTCGGCAGGTCGGCGGTGCTTCCGACAGTCCAGACCTTGACAGGCACCTGCCCGAGATGTAGAAGGCGTGCAACAACAAAGCCGTCGCCGCCGTTATTCCCCTTGCCTACAATAACCACTGTCTGCCTGCGCGAGGGGTTGAGCTCCATTGCATGCTGCGCTGCAGCCTCGCCGGCGTGCTCCATAAGTATCAGCGCCGGTATGTGGTACTCCTGGACGCACCGCCTGTCAATCTCTCTCAGCTCCGCTGATGTCTTCGCCTTCACGGCCTGAACTCCTTAGTTGCTTACATACTCGACAGCGTTGCGGAACACCTGCAGGCCGTCGCCTTCTTCTTTTGCGCCTTCGCGTGTCCAGCGCGGGTGCTGGTATCCGAAGATGTGCCGCTCAGGGTGCGGCATAATGCCGAACACGCGGCCCGTCCTGTCGCAAAGGCCTGCAATATCAAGTACCGAACCGTTCGGGTTCACCGGGTACGGGCCTGGCCTGCCTTCCGCATCGCAGTACTGGACAACAATCTGGCCGCTCTCCTTGAGGTTTGTCAGCACCTCTTCGTCACGGCTGACAAACTTGCCTTCGGCATGCGCAATGGGGAGATAAATAATCTGCCCCTCTTTGAGGAAAACGCTTCTTCCGGAAGCGACGCGCAGGTAGACCCAGCGGTCCTCGAACCGGTCGGAATCGTTCCACGCAAGGCTTACTTCCTGCTCTCCCTTGCCGCCGAGGTCAGGCAGAAGCCCCATTTTGACAAGCACCTGGAACCCGTTGCAAATCCCGATTATCAGCTTGCCATCCCCGACAAACTTTTCGATATCCTCCCGCATTCCGAGGCGAAGCTCATTCGCCTGAATCTTGCCTGCCGCAATATCATCGCCGTAGCTGAACCCGCCGGGAATTGCGAGAATGTCAAAATCGTGCAGGTGGGCCTTGTCTTCAAGCAGGCGGTTGACATGCAGGAGCTCGCACTGCGCGCCCGCATGCTCGAATGCAAAAACAGTCTCTTTGTCGCAGTTAGTACCTGCGGTACGCAGGACCAGAACCTTTGCCTTAGCCATTTCCCCTCCTTACTGTGTGAGCTTGCGGCAGTATGTTACTCTGCGAGCCGTGCTCTTTCAAGCAAAATTCAAGCCGGATTGCATCTGGAAGCTGGAAAAACGGTCGAATCAGCCTGAGCTTCCTGTAAATCGGTCTGTAAATAGGTCTGTAAATAGCTTGTGTGGGGGGCCGATATCGTAACCTGCTTTTGACATAAGGACTTACAATAGCAGGCAATTCAAAATATGCGCCCCTGTTTACAGATTCAGGCAGGGGTCTGGGGCTGTTTTGTGTGGGATTCCACCCAACCTCTTGCCTGCCTTGGAGTTGCGTTAGATACCATTGCAGCCCCACCCAACTGCACCAACCAGCCGTGAAACCCGTCTGTAAATAGAGTTCGTTATATACCAACGACTTACGGCATCTATTTACAGATTTACAGGGGGTCTCGACTACATTTGCACGGGATAGCGTGAATTGGGAATTGACGCAACCTCTTGCTATATAAGCAGGTTGCGTCGAGATAGATGGTATGGGTGAGCGCAACATCTTATTACCAAAGGAGTTAATACAATTTCTGCCAACTTAGGAACCTTTCCAAAATTTCCTGCCGGAAGCCTGAATAACCAGTTCCCGACTACATTTTCCACTCTACCTATTATACACGCGAGCCAGTAAAATATTCCATGAAACTCAGAAAAAAAGAATTTAGTTGAGGTCTTCTAATACAGATGGCAATCAATACACCGCTTATATACAATACCAACTGCTGCTTGACGAACTTACCAAACTCGGGGGAAAGCGATGGGAAAGTTACTTGTTACCATGCTTCTTGTATGTTCTTTTCTCATAGGATGCGGAGGAACTGACCCTCAAACTGAAAAAGACAAGCAGATACAGCAGTTGATTGATGATTTGGATAACCCGGACAAGAATGTCCGCGCCGACGCTGTATCCGAACTGAACGACATAGGCGGGGAGAAGGCTATCAGGGCAATGATCAGGGCTTTAAAAGATGAAGATCCTATTGTCCGGCGTCTCGCCGCCGGTGGATTAAGCACGATTAGTGACAGCTCAGCAGTTGAACCTCTTATTGAGACACTGAGAGACAAGGATGAATACGTACGCCAGAATGCGGCTGAAGCGCTACAAGAGATAGGCGATAAGAGGGCTGTTGAACCTCTAACGAAGGTGTTGGAGGACAGGTATCGAGATGTCCGCTGGTCTGCCGTGAGGGCATTGGCTGAGTTTGGAGACAAAACAGCGGTTGCTCCACTTGTAAGGGCTTTGAAGGATGAAGACAGCACTGTACGCTGGGCTGCTGCCAAGGCACTGGGAGCAATAGGTGGCAATGAAGCAGTAGAAGCCCTTCGAAGCTTATGGAAACAAGATACAAACAAACACCTTCAACAGGCTGTTGCCTATGGCCTGGCCAAGATTACCGGGGATAACGAGGCGATTACGTTCTTAAAAGAATCTTTACACAGCGGGAACTGGGTGATGCGCCAACGCGCCGCAGAATGGCTCGGCAAAATAGGCGACAAAACAGCAGTAGGGCATCTGATTGAAGCATTGAAAGACAATGACCATGGCGTTCGCAAGTTTGCCGCGAAAGCACTGGGCGAAATAGGTGACAAAAGGGCAATCGAACCTCTAATTAAAGCGCTGGAGGATGATGACAGCACTGTGCGCAGCAGTGCCGCTGTCGCGCTGGGAGATATAGGCGATGAGAAAGCATTGGAGCCGCTAAGAGAACTGTGGAAAAAGACCGAAGATGGAACAGACAGACTGGCAATTGCCTGCGGACTATTCAAGATAAACGGAGATAAAGATGCATTTGAATTCATAACCGAGGCCATAAAGTCCAAAGATAGCTACTTCCAGTGGTGCGCACTTGAAACATTGGAAAAAATAGGTAATAAAGAAGTGATACAGCCTCTAATTAGTGTACTGAAGTTCAACGATGCAAGTGACCGCCACTTCGCCAGAGTGGCGTTAAAGAAGATAACAAAGCAGGATTTCAGCACGGACTACCAGAAATGGAAGGCGTGGTACGAGAAGAGCAAGAGCAAGTAGTTGTGCGAAACGTACGTAAAAAAACTGGACGAGATGCACGACAGGTAACTATAATCAGCAGATAGATTCATCAAATTTTTGTTAGGGGGAAAACTGAAATGGCTGAAGAGGAAAAGGCCTTCAAATCGGTTGATGAGACTTCGTGTGAGGGGCTGGGCGCGCTCAAGACCGCGCTCAAGGCGGAACAGGAAGGGATGCGCAGCTATCTCGAATACGCGCGCAGGACGAAGGACCCGACGGGAAAGAACATGTTTATCGCGCTTGCCCAGGATGAGGAGGACCACGCGAGGATAATCCAGGAGCAGATTTCGCGGCTCGAAGGCGGCCTCGGATGGTGCGCTTACAAAGAGCGAGAGAGCGAGCTGAAAAAACTCCTTCCCGGCCTGAAGCAGGTCGAGGCGAGGAAACGCTCGACCGATGGCATGAATGAGCTGGATGCCCTGCGCGTAGCGCTCGAGCAGGAAAAAGCGGCCATAGAGCTTTATACCGGGCAGGCGGAAACGCTCAAGGATGAACAGGCGCGCGAGATGTACCGCAAGCTCGTCGCGATGGAGGAGCCGCATTACGATTTCATACAGGCACAGATTGACCACATCGAGGGCACCGGCTTCTGGTTCGGCATCCCGGAGTTCAGCCTGGAGGAGCAGTAAGACGGATATGCCATCCTGATAAAATTTTACGAAATAAATATTGGAATTTTTTGCAGGGTGAGGTGTTAATATAGTGAGAAAGATGTCTATAGTGCTGATAACGTTTCTATGAGGCTGGAAGGAGAGGAGTTATGAGAAGGCTGTCGTTGGCGGCGGTCGTGATGGCTGCGGTACTTGTGATTGCTGTAAGCGTGCAGGCTGATGACATAAAGAAGCTGGGCAAGCAGCTCAACCAGGCTATCCAGGCCGAGGACTGGTCCACCGTGTGCAGCGTGACAAAGGAGATAGGCGCGCTCAACACCCAGAAGGCAGTGAAGACCATCATCAAGATAGCGCTGGGGATTGAGCGGCTGGATGTCTATGAAGCTTCGAAGGAGGCACTGGGCGGCATAACAGACCAGGAAGCGCTGGCCTACGTGTGCGAGCAGGCCCGCAAGAACAAGAGGTGGCAGGTCCGCTGCCTTCTTGTCGAAGTTCTCGGCAAGAAGGATGGCGATACGGTATTCGCAACCCTGGTCGAGTGTCTGAAAGACAAGGATGACAATGTCGCGCGCGAGGCGGTGATGGCGCTCAAGGCCAAGGGCGACTACGATGCGGTTGACGGCCTGATAGAGCTGCTTCGCCGTCTGGAGAAGAAGAAAGGGCTTCTCTGGGTCGAGGTCCGCAAGACGCTTACCGCGCTGACCGCGGCCGACCACCTGACGGCGGAGAAATGGGCAGAATACTGGCGGGTCCGCAAGGACGAGCTCAAAGCCGACCCCAAAGCCTCGACCGCGAAGCCTGTGGGCGATGCGCCGAAGACTTCAATTGATGAGGAGAAGAAGAAGGCACCGAGGTTCTTCGGCAAAGAGATTATGTCCAAGAAGATAATGTTCGTTATTGACCGCTCAGGTTCAATGCAGGCACGCGACCCGGTGTATAAGAAAGATGAGAACGGCGAGCTGAAGCCGGCAGACCCCAATCGCAAGGCCGGGGAGCCGGACCCGTGGGGCGGCGACCCGACCCTCCCGCTTGAAAGAGCGCGAGTCGAGAGAGTCAAGAAAGAGCTGATTAAGTGTATCAAGGCCATGGACTCGAAGACAAAGTTCAACGTAATCTACTTCTCGATGAGTATGGAGCAGTGGCAGAAGAAGCTTGTTTACGCCAACTCGAAGAACAAGAAGGCGGCGATTGGCTGGCTCAGCAAGCTCGGGCCCATGGGGAATACTCATACAGACGATGCGCTTAAAAAAGCGTTTGAAGACCAGGAGTTTGACACTCTGTTCCTGCTCTCCGACGGCCAGCCTTTCCGCGACGGCAAGATGGTGCCGGTAGACCCGATACTCGAATGGGTGCGCAACGCCAACCGGCAGCGGAAGGTGAAAATCTTCACCTTCGGGTTCGCGAACGTGAAGTCCACGAACAGCGTGAACATTGACGAGATGCTCAAGCTGCTGAAAGGTCTGGCCAACGAGCACGGCGGCAAGTTCACCAATATCTACTGGTAGGGGAGTACACGTCGTCTGAGCTTCTCAGACAGGGATATGCCTGAGAGTACTGTGTGCAATCCGCCGTGAGGGTTAGCCTGCCCTGTCTGTGCGAGATATATCAATCCCGGAAGGTAACAGAACAGCTTTACCTGGAAGCCCTACTGATACTCGACGACGATGTAAGGTCTGTTTGACTCTGAGCACCCGGCCAGAGTAATGCCGTAGCATCACCCACCGGGTTTTGGACCGAAGCCTTTCAGCCCCAATCCGAACCAGCCTTTGCCGCTCAGGTCGCTGGTAATGTCAGTATTAGCTTGCGCGCTCAACACGAACGATTGCCAGCCGGTGAGCGTGGAGTAGCAGTCAGGGACGTATACTGTGGCACCTCCTATATCGGCCCATATAGTAGCGCCACCACTTACAACAGGGTCACCTGAGAGCGAGGTAATATCGAACCCGTTGGGAGAGCCTTGTTTTACCTTAACATACCAGTGAGCAGTTACTTTTGTAACAGTCGCCCCTGCAGGGACAAGGGACAAGTCGAACTTTATCCACGCCCGCCTTGTATCGTTGCCGGTTTTCAGCGAGCTGTTGTATTTCGCGCTTCCGTTATAGACATATCCGGTAAAATCAGTCTGGTCTGCGTATATTGTCACCTCACCGGCAGCGAGGGGCGGGTCATTTATCAATATCGAAAAGTCTTTATCGTATGTGTTAGACACTGCATCAGTGACGCGGATCGTGACATTCCAAATACCACTTGCATCCGGCGTACCGCTTATCTCTCCCGTGGCCAGGTCCAGACCTAAACTGGAGGGTAACGTACCCGACTCGACAGACCAGGTGTATCCAGGAGTGCCGCCGAGAGCCTCAAGCGTTGCGGAATATGCCTCTCCGACAACACCGGCTGGCAGGCACTGCGTGGATATCGTTATGACATACACTGTTATCGAGAGGTCCACGCTGCGCTCTAAGCCCATTGAATCTGTGAAAAGGATGGTGAAGTTACTGGTACCTAACGTGGTTGGCGTGCCGGTTATCTCTGCTGTCGAAGTGTCTAAGGAAAGGCCGTCAGGCAGGCTGCCCGCCTCAAGAGAGCACTCGTACGGAGGAAAGCCGCCAAGCACAACAATCGTCGCAACGTACGGTTCTCCCTGCGTGGCGTCGGGGAAGGTTGTTGTCGCAACCATGAGCGGCTGAAAGTCGTTCCCCGAGCCCGTCTTCGCGCAACCCATGGCGACTACACAGACAAGCCCCACAAACATCACGAACGCGGTTCTCTTCACCGCACACCTCCTTTGCGTTAGGCAGCCCCTTACCTGTATTGTTATAGTATACAACCTATACCCCGATATTTCAACCGAATTCCAAAAAAACTTTTTTCCACAATTATTTTTTGTGTGGCCGTGCAGCCTGTGCAGACAACTATTTCCAGACTCAGGCTTTCGAGATTCTGATGCATCCGGGCAGGCTGTGCACGCCATCAATTTCAATTGTAACAGGCAGGAACTTTCGAATCGTAGCTGCGTTGGTGAGAAGGTGGTTGGTCACTTTTGCCGTTGTGAACCTGGATTCACCGCCAGCGAGCGCGAGCGGCACCAGGAGCTGGTCACTCAGGTACTCATCAATGCACGCGTCTGTTTCAAGAAAGCCGAGCAGCCTGTCCACCGCCTCGGCAGCCACAGTCTCCGCCCGCTTGCCGCGCTCGCCAAGCGCACTGTAGCAGCAGCACCCGTTTTCAAACAGGGCCCTCACCACGACGCACACGCCGGGACTGAATCCGGTTACGGGCAGGATTTCATCACCTGCTTGCAGGCCGGCGCGCCGAAGCAGTTTTGTGGCCTCGCGGTTCATCCGCTGCGCAATTTCGAGCTGGAGGTTGGAAATCACAGTCAGGACTGAAATACCCCTGAGCTCTCCCCGCCCCTCAAGCAGGAGAGGCGATATTTCCCCGGCGCGCTCCACCACAACTTCAATCCGCCCGCCGCCCCTGGGATAGAAGCCAGCCTCGAGAAGCTGTGCCTGTGTGGAAATGCCGATTTTCTCGAGGCAGGGAAAATACTGGGCTTCAAGGTAGTCGAAGACCGGCGCCCAGGCGGTGTGAGTGCCGCCCGAGAGGCGGAGCCTGCCCCCGCCCGCGAACGCGAGAGGCAGCAGCAGGGTCTGCAAAAGGAGCGAGGTCGAGCCGGCAGTGCCGATGCTGAAGTCATAGTTGCCGGCAGCAATACTGCCGGGGCTGAACTTGATTTCCGTGGCGCCTTTTGACGCGTTCTCGCACTCCCCGCCGGAGATTTTCGTGCCTGCGCGCACGCACTGCAGGTGCTGGGCCCTCAGCCCGCCTTTGGGCCGGCTGGCGCGGATGTTTGTCATCCTGAAAGGCCTGCCTGTAAGGAGCGAAAGGGTAAGAGAGGTGCGCAATATTTGCCCGCCTCCCTCGCCTTCGGAACCGTCAACAAGAAGAAATTCACTGTCGGTCTGCAAAATTTGCCTCGACTACAGCAGGTTTTCAATAATGTCAAAGGCAGCCCTCGGCCTGGCTGCAGCTTTGGCCGCCCTGCGCATCTTCTCGATTTGACCCGGGTTGTCCACCAGCCACTTCACCCTGTACTGCAGGCTGCTGGCGTGCTTTGGCTTTATGCCCGCGCCTATTTCTACCAGGTAGTCGGCATTGTGCTCTTCCTGTCCGGGGATAACCGGGAACGCAACCACAGGCAGGCCGCATGCCAGCGCTTCGCTGGTGGTAAGGCCGCCCGCCTTGGAGATGGCGAAATCGCAGGCAGTCATGTACTCATGCACGTTGTTTACAAAGCCCAGCACTTTGAACCGCATGTCACGAGGAGGCTTGACCTGCATGAGTTTTTTGCGCAGCTTCTCGTTTTTGCCTGTTATGAGGATTACGTCCAGCTTCCGGTTAACGCCGAGAACCGCTTTTACAGTCTCTTTGACATCGCCGAACCCGAAGCCGCCGCACATGACGAGCACGGAAGGCACGTTGTTTCGCAGCCTGAACTTCCTTCGCGTCTGCTTGCGGTTGTGGCGCTTCGAGAAGACCGGCCTTATCGGAATACCGCTGACAATCACCCGCCGCGGCTTGATTCT
>CAYWBA010000131.1:0-5534 GCA_964455955.1 uncultured Planctomycetota bacterium
CTCATTTACTTTTGTACCTCTTACAGTACTTTATCAAGAAAACCAGTTCAAGAACGAATTCCAGTTTCAGCGCCCCCGGTGCACCGCGCCCCTGACGCGCTGGGCTTGCTGAGAGATGATGAGTTTGACAAAAAGCTTGCGGAGAGCGTATTCTTTGTAGTAATATTATGGCGAGGTAGGTGTAGAATCCGTCGGAGGATATCCATGGCGGTGTACTGGGATGGCGATGCTTCAATAGACAATGCGCAAAAGGCTGTCTCAAGGGATGCCAAACGCGCGATGCAGAAAAGCGCTAAGCAGAAGCTTGCTGAAAAACTCCCCAGGCGCAACCCACCCGAAGGAGTGCCCAAGCGCGGCAGGATGATGCGTCAGGTACTTGAAGTGCCAACTTCGCGTAAGGAAAGAAAAATTCGAGCTGTGGTGGTTGCGCTACTTTTCTGGATTATAGGCAGTGCGTTGGCCTTTTTCATTGCGGGAATGCCTCTGAAGGGCGCACCACGTCCAGAACAGGAGAACTGGGTTCTGGTAGCGGCGGTCATCGGGCTTTGCCTTGGGGTTGTAGGTGGTTTGATAGGCTACTTTATCGGAGTGAAAAGACCAGTCCGAACGAAATCACACGAAGAAACCCGAGGAGATGAAGAGTAAGGCGTGGTGCTGTTTCGAGCAGCCGCAGGCAAGAAGAATAAACCCCGCTTGTACCAAGCGGGGTTTTTGGCAATGCTGAATCAGGTGGCAGCTAATTGGCTTTGAGCCGTTCGAGTATCTCCTTTACCTGCGGCTCGGCGGTTTCGGGTGCGAGCTGGGTCGTGCCTGCGCCCGTGTGCCCTCCGCCGCCGTACTTCTGGAGCAGTTCGCCCACGTTCACGTTGCATGTGCGGTTGAAGATGCTGTGCCCGACAGCGACCACAACCGCGCCCTGGTGGCCATCGAAGAGGCGCATTTCCACGTTCGCCTCGGGGAACATGGTGTAGACGAGGAACCGGTTGCCGACGGGTTTTTCTTTCAGGCCGCGGAAGTCCACGACAATAACGTTGTCCTCCACGTGGGCATGTTCGCCGAGGAGCTGCTTGAACAGATCGTTCTCGGTCCGCACCCGGTCTGTCCGCTTCTTGACCTCGGGGTGGGCCAGCACCTTCTCCATCGGGACTTCCTTGACATACTCGACGAGCCAGCGGAAGTACTGCCGGAACTCGGGGCCGAGGCCGGAGCGGGGGTCAATGGTAAGCCCTAACAATATCCAGCCGGAGGGATTGCTAATATCTTCCATCTCGAGCTGGGCGCTGTCGAGCTTGTCTGCCGCTTCGAGCAGGTCCTTAACGGCGTCAAGCTTCTCCGCGTGCTCGGGGGTGTAGTAGTTGTAAATCACGCGGGCCGCGCTCGGCGCCATCTCGAAGCGGCCTTTGAACTCGCCGATTTCCGGCACCATTGCCTCTTCGGAAATGTGGTGGTCGAACCAGAGGCCGCACCCTTTGATGTAAGGCACGTTCACGACGATGTCATTTTCGTCCGCCTCGATAATACCGTCCTGCACATCCTTGGGGTGAACGAAGCGTATCTTGCGGACATCTTCCACTTCGGTCAAGAGCACACTGCTCACCAGGCCGTCGAAATCTCCTCTCGTGACAATGTTCATGCTGTCTCCTCCAATTGCGTTTTTGCGACTGCGTAACTATATCGAGAAAGGCGCTGACTTTCAACTCTAATATTGGCAGCGTCCGAGGAAATATGCACAGGTATGCACATCCAACGCGGCCGCAGGTCATTTTGTTACAGACTCTAATTACCCGGGGCTGTCTCCGTGGGCCGTGTTTACTTGGGATAGCCAATTGTCAGAAGAAGGGCCGGCTCGTGCTCCTTCGGGAGCTTGAGAACTTTTGAAACTTCGTCGTCTGTGAATGCGCCAACCACGCATGCCGCCATGTCGAGCGTCTGTACCTGAAGGAACAGGTTCTCCGCTGCGAACCCGGCATCCATAAGGGCGTAAGACCGTCCCCTGTCTCCATATTTCCGTGTTGTTCTCTTGTACTCGATGGTGATGACTATTACAACCTCTGCATTTGCGACCTGTTTCTGCCCGAGGGATGCTTTCCTGAGAGCTTCTCTGCGGTCGCCCCCTGTTAGAAGTGTTATTGAATGCTTCCCGGGGTTGTAATGCCAGACGCCGTCATCCAGTCCTGTCACGGAACCTTCTCCCACAACCGCGTAGAAGTCAAGGGGGTGAAGCCCGCCGGCGGAAGGGGCAGCCCTTTGCCAGCTTCTCTTGCCTGTAATTCCATCGGCTGCCCAGAGAAGCTGTGAGAGCTGCTCAAGTGAAAGGGCTTTGTCCTTGTAGCTTCGCACGCACCTTCGCTTCTTTATCGCTTCCTCCAGAGAGACCTTTCCTTTGAGTTTCGGCTTTGGGAGTTCTACAACCTTCGCATCTTCCGGTTTCTCTTGCGAGAAAGCTACTTGCACGCAGAGGGAGCCGGCCACGGCGATAATCAGCGTGAGTAAGAGGCAAATTAAGCTAATCCTGCGCATACCACACCTTCTTCCTGTAACGGTAAGACTGTTCACCAATTGTGCTCATACTGACTCGCTTCACAAAAACCAGGCCCCCCTGGAGGGAGGCCTGGGTGGGTATTGCGGTTGTGCCGCGTCTAAGGTGCCATGGTGAAAGTGCCGCCGTTTTCCTTCGCGAGCCTTGAGAGGAAGTTCGAGTCGCAGCCCTGCATCCCTACGGTGTTAATCTTGATTTTCTTGAACTTGTTCCAGCTCCTGACATCCTTGAGAAGCTGGTCAATGTCGGTTATGCCGGCGGTGGGAGCGCCGTCTGAAAGCAGGATAATAGTGTCTGTATCCGCGTCCTCGCCTGCTTTACGCAGTGCGTTGCCAATGTCGGTCATGCCCATCCCGCTTTGGCGCTGGATGTACTTAATGGCTTCCTGCTTGTTGGTATCGGTGGCTTTCTGGAGCTTGGGTTTCCATATCATGCAGCCGACTGAATAGAAGAACATGTTGAACCAGTAGCGCTTGTCGAAGGCATTGATAGTTTTTGTCATCTCCTTCTTGACGACATCGAGCTTGGTGCCGGCCCCCGCGTCACCCTGCATGGAGCCGGAGATGTCAATGACGAAAGCGACGCGGGCGTTCTTGAGCTCGTGCCCGAAAAACCTGGGCCTCGGGCGGTTGGGGTCTTCACGAGCGACCGGGTCGCGCCAGGTGGGCCGGGTCGTCATATCAGGCTTGCCATCGCCGTCCTTGTCAATCATACCCTCGCCCGGCTTCTGGCCGTAGTCCTCCTTTGCCATGTCCCACCACTTCTGCCACGCCGCCTTGTCGAAGCCGAAGTCCTTGCCTGTCAGGTAGTACAGGGCAGCTACGACGCGGTTTTGTGTGCGACGTTCAGACTCCTTGGGGAACCATTTAATCAGCATCGGGATAACCTTCTTGGCCTTCTCCAAGCCTTTCTTGTTAAATGTCTCGCCAAGCAGGTCGGCAACGGTAATCCGCACTTCCCAGGCGGTGTCTCTTCTTAGCTTCAGGACAATATTGAAAGCCTTTTCGCTGTCGTATTCCCAGATTACCTTGATGTACTCGGTGCGCCTCGCAATATCTTTAGTCTTCGTGGCCAGCTTGCACACCTTTGAGATGACGGAGGCGTCTTTGAAACACTTCATAAGTTCGAACGCCGCCTTGATGACCTCCTCATCCTTATCCTGTTCGAGTATTTGGAGCAGGATGCCGTAGGCTTTTGCCTCTTCAGCCTGCGAGAGGAGTGAAATAGCCTCGACGCGGTCGGTCGCGTTGGGGCTGTTAATAAGCTCCTTAAACTTTTTCTTCACTTCCGGCGGCATGTCGCCGAAGAGTTGCACTGCAATCAGGCACACGACGAGTGCCACGCAGGCGAAACAGAATACTTGTCTGGTCATCGGTCTGTACCTCCCTCCAAATTTTCCATTCAACTATATACTTAGATGCAAATAGCTTCCCTGTATTGCACAAATCTGAAAAGTTTTTTGACTTTCCATTAGCCGGCGAGGCGCCGCAGGCGCTTTTATTAGAGTAGCTGCGCCACCTCGCCGCGTTCTTCATCCGGCGAACTACTCGGCGGGCAAGCCCGATAGTGGCTGGCAGTTCTTCAATTTCCTTTTCGGCTGATTTTGTTATTATCCGCCTGTAGCTCACTTCAGCAGACCTTTATCTTTCAACTCCCGGGCGAAATCGTCGTAGGAGCGTTGTGGTTCTACGGCGTCGTAGGTTGTAAGCGTTTTTCGTTCTGGATTACAATTGTCGGATTAGGATTTTTTGGCGGCACAGGGAGATTTTTCTCCTTCAGGAGTTCGACATGCTCTTTCATCCCCCACTTCGCTTCATAGATACAGTCTTCTACGGAATGACCTATTCCGGAGAATCCTTCCAGGTCAGGCGAATAGAAGCCGAAGTAATTAGGGTCTTTTGTCGCTTCTATCACTAATGAGTATTCTAGGTCAACCATATCAGTTACCCCTTTCCTTTCAGACCGGCGGCTTTTAGTATCGCGTTACAGGTGCCGGTAGGAACTTCCTTTCGACCGTGACAATCTATGCGAATCAACTTGTCCCAGTTATCTTTACCGTAATAGCGGATAGACCCTTTCTCTCTCACAAGTTTGAAGCCGTTCTTTTGCAAAAGCCTGACCAGTTTGCCGAATTTCATTTATGGAGCCTCATTCCTTATCTATAGCAAAGGATACAGCAAATTCAAGCATCTGTCAAACGCTTCTCTCCATTCCCGCAAATCAGTATTCCCACGTGTCACCATTCTTAGGTGTCGGCGTCATCTCGGAAGCCCCGCAGTTCACTGCGGGGGTGATCCGAATTCATTATCAACCCCCGGACTGAAGTCCGGGGCTTCCCAATCCCCGCAAATCAGTAGTACCAGGTATCAGTATTGCCATGTGTCGCTGCGGGCGCATATCACGGTGCCTGCTGCTCGACTATCGCGTCCGTGTCCGCCAGAGTAACACTCGTATCGCTTACCGACGCGGTTGTGTCTGCGCCTGTTACGGATGTATCCGCCACCGAGGCAAATGAATCAGCGGGAACTGCGGAACTATCCGCCACCTGCGCCCCACTCGCCGCATTGAACGGGATTGTGCCATCGCTACCCAGTTTGAGAACCCAGGAATCAGAATCATTGGGGACTTCTCGACACACGAAACCCCAAGTTGTCGTAGCGGCTCGTTGCCCCGTCCCTGCAGCGGTCGGCCGATCGGCAGTAGTTGGCGTCGCAGTTCCAGCCGCCGCCGCGCAGCACGCGCTGGGTGAGAGGTCCCGCAGGTCCCTGAGGGTCATCAGTTATGCTGTTGTCCACGCAATACTGGTAGTAGCCGCTGTCGTACCAGTCCTCACACCATTCCCACACGTTACCATGCATGTCATACAGCCCCCACGGGTTCGGGAGCCTCGTTCCTACCTCGTGCGTCTCGTCCCCAGAGTTCGAGTCATACCACATGTACGCCCCGTCCCCGGTGTTCCCGTAAGAGTAGTTCGTTGTTGTCCCCGACTTGCATC
>CAYWBA010000131.1:5544-8532 GCA_964455955.1 uncultured Planctomycetota bacterium
GGAAGTTCATCGAGGTCAGAGACGAAAGCGAATCCATGAAGCCGCCCGCGCCATTGATGTCATCCCACGAGACCATCTCTACCGGCCGCTTGTCCGGGTTCGTCGTAAACCAGCTTGGCCAGTCGCCCTGAACCATCTGCCACTGCTTCTGCGTCACCTCGAAAACGCCGATGTAGAAGGGCTGCGTGATGTTTACCGTATGCACCGGCAGTTCGTCCGCTTCGCCTCCCCCGGCCTGGTCACCCATCTGGAACGTCCCGGCAGAGATTCGCTTCAGCACCAGCTTCGTCGTCTTGTAAACGTCGTTCGTCAGTAGGTCGGGGATGGTCTCCATGTTCGTTACCGCGCCGGTGGTAAGGTCCACCACCTGATAAGTCCCTCCAAGCTGATATTCATAAGCGCCGATGTCAACGGTTGCGGTGCCGGAGTTGTCGCCGTCGAGGATGCGTTTATTACCTTCAATGTCTGTTGTGATTCCGGCAGGAATCAGGGAATCATCACCAGCGTCAATGCAGGGCGAACCACCGGAGAGGCGGTAGTTCTGCGCGGTTGCATTGACAAACTCCGGGTCAACGTGGATGCAGGAAGTGAGCGGGTCATCTACTGCACCCGGGCCCGCGACATTTGGAAACCCATCCGCATAGTCACAGCAGTTGACAGTAAGAGTCCAGCCGAAATCGTGCATATATATCTGGTCCCCGTTTCCGGTGGCGTTGTTTCCCCAGACAATGCAGTTGTTCAACGCGGGATCTGCCTGTTCGCAGTATATACCGCCTCCTCTTGCGTTTGCGGTGTTATTTGCTATTGTACAGTTAATCAAAGTCGCGTTTGAAGAACCTCCACAGAAAATACCGCCTCCATCATCTACAGAAGAATTTTCTACTATGAGACAGTTGTTCATAATGCAACTAGATCCTACAAGAAAACTAATTGCGCCAGCTCTGTATGCTGAGTTGTTTTTTATAATGCAATTGACCATTTTGGCACTGCAGCCGCTAACAAAACAAATGCCACCTCCATAGCCGTGAGTTGTGCTCCTGTTTGCTTCACAATTCTGTATCACGCAGTTACGGATTGTCGGGGAGCTTGTGTCGCAGTAGATGCCGCCGCCATTTGTGTCAACGACGTAGCCGTTCTGGACAGTGAAGCCGTCAACTACTGAGTCGGTAGTTTCGCCGTTTTGGAAGTAGAGTCCGCGGCCATCGTCCTGGCAGTCAATGATGCAGCTTGCGGGGCCGTTTTCGGAGCGAAGGGCGATCAGCTTGCCGCCGAAGTCGAGGTTCTTGTTGTCATCTCCGGAGTATATGCCGTCTGCGACAAGGACGACATCCCACGTTGTCGCATCGGTAATTGCGGAACTGATGTTGCCATATTGCGAGGTGACGCGCAGGACGTTTATCTCGTACGCGCCAATATCAACGGAAACACCCATGATACGGGTATTGCCGTCAAGGTCTTCGCTCCAGATCACGTACGAGTCATTGCCTGCGTCAAAGCATGGCGAGCCTGGCTTGAGGCGGTAGTCACCGCCCGGCGCATCTCTGAATTGCGGGTCGAGAGAGATGCAGTTGCTGGCTATCACCGTGCCGGGACCTGCTATATTGTCTGGGTCAAGCGAGTCATCTGCGTAGTCGCAAGAGTTCAGCATGACAGTATCACCAGCATTTATCGTACATATTTGGTGGCTGGCGGTGGCGAGATTATTCCAGATTACGCTATTGTTTATGGTGAGGGTGGAATTACCGAGCATGTAGATTCCACCTCCACCTAGAGCGCCGTTGTCTGCAATCGTAGTGTTGTTGATGGTAGGATTAGCGCCACCATTGCAGGCAATACCACCGCCACCGTTGGTTACACCATTTATAATAAGGCAATTGGTTATTATAGGACTACACCCGGTGCAATATATACCACCGCCAAGACCCCCCGCATTGTTAGCGGAGTTATCCCTTATAACGCAGCCTATTATTGTAGGACTTGAACTGTTGCAGTAGACAGCTCCACCATTGTCAGTTACGCTACCGTTTTGGATTGTGAACCCCTCGACGACTGAGTCGTTTGTTTCGCCGGAGTGGAAGTAGAAGCCGCGGCCGGAGTTCTCGCAGTCGATGATGCAGTTTGCGGCGCCGCCGAGGGATTTCAAATATATGTCGTTGCCTTTGAAGTCGAGGTTCTTGTTGCTTGCGCCTCCGTAGGTGCCGTCCATCACGAGGACTGTGCAACTGGTGGTTGCTGTATCAAGCCCTTTCTGGATAGTTGCATAAGGCGTATCAACTGTACCGTTCCCGGTGAGGTCGTTCCCTGTGGTCGCAACGTATATTGTGCTTAGCGGGGGGAGGGCTGCTGTCGTAAAGCTCCACAGGGTGCCGGTGGTTGTGCCGTTTGTGTTCACCGAATCAATTCGCCAGTAGTAAATAGTGAAGTAATCGAGCGCTCCCGCATTCCAGGTAAGGTCTGTCTGGTTACCTTGAAAAATTAAGCTTGTGCCGAACCAAATATCGTAAGACTCGGCCCCGCCTGCCGCATCCCAGGTCAGGATAGTTGATGTGGCGACACCGGTTGCTGTGTCGGCCGGGTAGGGGTTTGCGACCTGGTCGGGCGGGGTTACGGGGGTGGTTTCGGTTGTGAAGCTCCAGAGGTTGCCTTCAGTCGTGCCGGCGGCGTTGAGGCTGTCAATGCGCCAGTAATAGTCAGTGTCATATGCGAGCGTGCCGGGGTCGTAGGTGGTGTTAGCTTGATTTCCCTCGTACTCCGCGCTTCCGGGTGTCGCGTTTGCAACAGCGGTGGGCACGGTGCTGAAGTAAACATCGTAGGAATCCGCCCTGTCAGCATCATCCCACGCAAGATTGGCTGTAGCAGGCACGTTCGCAACGCCGGTTGAGGGGGAGGGGTTATCTGTTTTGGCAGGCAGGGTTGGCGGCAGGACTACGCCGCCGCCGCCGCCACCGCCGCCGGAGGCGCCGAGCAGCAGGGCAATTGCGGCCGGGC
>CAYWBA010000132.1:0-8527 GCA_964455955.1 uncultured Planctomycetota bacterium
AACCACCAGTTTCCTGCCCATTTCTCCCCTCCTATCAAACGCAAGACCTTTGTTCAATTTCTCTTCGTTCAGACCGAGTTAGTGACCTAACAGGTTGTATAGCGATAAAATGCAATCGTTAGCAAAAAACCTGGAAAAAAACAGAACGACACTTTCAGTCTGATGAATTGAAAACTTTTCCCGTTTCCATTCCTCAAACACTAAACAACTGCGGCAATCTGTGCGATACATCCGCGCAGCAGATTCTGCAAGTACCTTTCCAGGGCCACAAATTTGAGATATAGATGTTGCTGATATGCACCAACACCGAATACGCCAAGCGCGCAAAAGAAAAACTATAGTCACGTAATGGCTTGAGTACAAGTTCGTGTAGCAAGTTGACACTTTATTCCAGCGAATCTTCCCTGTGGTTCAATTTAGATCGGATACTCTATGTTTCTAAGGCTTAGCGATGGTACCTTGAGTCTCTATTTTTCAAGTATTCTTTGAGCTTCTTCTTGTGGAACCTCCTCCAGTAGATGGAGGAGACTACTGCGGATATGATTACATAGACGATGAATGCATCTATCAATGTGCCGACTGTTGCACGGGGTTGTGCTCCGGTTGCAGCACCAATTAAGCATAAAACGATGACAGCGATGACAACATTGATTATAACAAGGCCCAATTTGGCGCTTGGTTTGCGCGTGCTGCCATAGAGTTGTAGTGTTTCCTGGTGTTTGTCGTCTGCTATTTGCCTGCCGATTCTACTTCTTCTTGGAGCACTTTGCCGCTTGATGTTTCTTGAAGATACTTCTTCATCTTCCTCAACTGGCCTAAGAACTACATAGTTGTCCTCATCATGTGTGACTTGTCTTTTCCGGGACTTTACGGGTCTCCGTGTAGCTTCCCGCTTACTTCTCCGACTTGGCTTTTTATCAATAGGGGTAAGCACAGCATATCCTTGCTCGCCTTCGGACTGCTCTTCTTCTACAGGTTCAGCAATAAACTTTGTCTTGCAATTCGGGCACCTTATTTTCTTGTGAAGATAAGAATCCTGTGCACTGAGAATATGATGACATTCGGGACACATTATCCTTATTGCCATAGCTGTGTTGGCTCCTTTATGCCTTCGTTTTGTTGTCAAACAAAAGGGTCCCGATAAATATTAGCTTATAGAGGTTCAAAGTCAAAAAGAAAAGGTTGGGTATATTAACAGAACCAATAAGTATATCTGGAAGCCGACGAGATAGCTACTTTTTCACAATATTTTGCAGATTCCTGGAATATTTTGCCATCTCGCGTGTATAACAAATAGAGGGACAAATACTTGCAGGCGCAAGAAAGATTAAGTCCCCAAGTAAATATTGGAAGGGTTCCTAAGTTGTCAGTATTCGCAGCAAGTCCAGGCAGGCCAGTATGTTACAGCCATCCACATTTTCTGATTCGACGCAACCTGTATATGTAGCAAGAGGTTGCGACATCTCCAAACTCACGCTGTCCCACACGAATGTAACAGAGACCCCCTGTAAATCTGTAAATAGATGCCGTAAGTCGTTGGTACGTAAGGAACTCTATTTACAGACGGGTTTCATGGCCGGTTTGCACCGTTGGGTGGGGTTGTCTGCCGAAAACAGGCTTGCCGGGTTTGTTCGGAGGTTGACAATCAGGCTGGCGCTGCTTAGAATCACCTGTATGAAAAGATTCCTTCTTATTGGAATGGTGCTGGTTGCTCTAACTGGACTGCTCCAGGCTCAAGAGGCGCCCGAGAAGCATCTTGACATAATCTTCCTGATTGATGCGTCCGGCTCGATGAAGTTTACAGACCCGGACGAGTTTCGCAAGGTTGCGGCCAAGGCGTTTATAGACATAACGCAGGACCGCGGCGGCGACCGGATTGCAGTACTGCAGTTTGCGGGCTGGAACGAGACAACAGAGAAGGGCGCAGTCCTCTTCCCGCTGACCGAAGTCCCGGATGATGCGGCGAAACGCGAGAAGCTTCTGGCACAGATTAAGGACTCTATCGGCCGCAAGGTGACTGCGTTCGGCAAAGGCACTGACTTCAACTTCGCGTTCGAGAAGGCTTTGCCGGAGGCGCTTGAAGCGCGAAAGAAAATCAACTCGCAAAATAAAGCATGGGTAATTCTCTTTACCGATGGCACGACCGATGTCAAGGAAAGCGGCAATACGCGCCAGGTTTACCTCGACATGGCGGGCAAGAAAGGCCTTGAGTCGCGCCGGTACCTGAACGAAGCAGCCCAGAAATACTTCGAGGAGAAGGTTTTGCCGAAGGTTGCGGCTTATAAGGACTTATACCTGACTTGTATAAACCTCACTGATGACGAGCCCAGCCCGGAGCTGAAGATGCTTGCGGAAAAGGCGGGTGCGAAGCTGCTCAGGACCACGCGGGAGAACCTGCGTGCAGTGTTTGTCGAGGCGCTCGCCTCGCTGCCCAAGGGGGTCTACCGCAGCGACCTGACCCGCGGCTTCGGGTATGTCAGGCAGGAATCCGCACCCGGCGCCGGGTCAATTGTGGGCTTCCGAATCTACCAGGGCGTCTCCACGATGAGGGCGCTTGTCTTTGCGACAAGCACCGATTTCACGCTTGAGCTTAAAAACCCCAAGGGCGAAGCAATCACCGACCCCAAGCTTGTGAAGGTTTCAGGCGGAGGCGAGCTTTACCGCGTAATATCCGTCACCGGCCAGGCTCCCGGCGAGTATGCACTTGTTACAGGCAGCAAGTCACAGGGCGCGGTTGTGTTTGAGGCGCTGTTCTTTGCGCAGTTTGCGCTTACCCCGCAAATCACCCTTTCAAAGAGCGGCAAGTTCTACCCGGGCGACAAGGTGGAGGTAATCCTGAGCTTGAAACAGGGAGCCGTAACAATCAGTGACCGGGAGTTCCTCTCGGACTTGGAAGCGAATGTTACGCTTAAGCTTCCCGGCTGCGTGGTGCGGGAAAAGACCGTTTCTTTTGCAGAGCTTGCGGAGTCGGAGGCGGTGGCGGACTTCGAGATACCTGCATCGGCAACCGCGGGCGAGGCAGTTCTTTCAGCAAGTTTCAGAGCTATCAAGCAGACCATGAGCGGCGAGTACGCATTTTCTCCCCCGCCGGTTGCTGCCGCCTTCGAGGTGGCTACCGGCCTGCGGGAACTCACCGAGCCTGTAAAGAGGCTACCGGGTGCTGATGAGCCGCGTGTAACTGAAGTGCCTCCCGAAGAGAAGCCGCCGCCGGTTGTGCCGGTGGAGCCGGAACAGCCCGTCGTGGAAGGACCAGAACCAGAGCTGAAACCAGTGCCAGAGCCGGAGCCAGAGCCAGAGCCAGTACCCGCGGCGATTGAGAAGCCTCAGACCGAAATACCGCGACAGCCGTCAACAGCGCAAACGGAAGAAGGGCGGGTTGCACCCGCCAGCGAGACATGGCTTATCGGTGTGATTATCGGCGCGATTGCGGTTATTATTGTGATAGTGCTGCTCTTGGTGCTCAAGTCCGGCAAGCCGAAGGGGCGGGTGGCACCCGGGTTCGGCGGGAGGCGGATTGTAAATCCAAGGGGCGACTCTCTCCTCCTTTCAGAACTTGGCAAAGGGGGCGAGGTTACGGGTGTTCCGCAGATTCCCAACGCAGTCGTCTTCAGGCTTACGGGCGGCACGGGGACGCCGCAGTGCCTGGTAAGGCCGGGGCCTGAGGGCAGGATATTAGTGGGCAACAAGGCTGTAACTGACTGGGTCGAGCTTCGCGATGGGGTACAGATAGAGATAGAGCAGGCAAACAGGCCGGAATCGCCTATTTACAAGTACACATACTATGAGCGGGAACCCGCCGGCGGGAAGGGCGAATTGGCAGCGCAAAGGCCTGCTAAGAGGGAGCGCGAGGATACGGTAAAACCGGAAGATATATTCCCGACTAAGGAGCTGGCCAAAGAGAAAACTCAAGGCGAGCTGCCGGCGCCCGATGAGGAGGATGAGTTTGTCATATTCGATGATGACTGAGAAGCAGTTCGCCGGGCCTGACTGGCGTAAATAGTTCTTGAAAGGGTTCGGGGTGCCCCTATAATGTTTGGGACTCGTTGGGAGGACACCTTACGTCATTTTCACTGGTGCTGGCGGGAGCTTTCATGGGCGAGGAACGCGCGGCAGGCGGCGCCTGCAAGCATGTTGAGGAACCATCGGGAGGACAACTGACCGACGGCTCGACCGCAGTGGAATGGACAAGCCACCCCGTAGCGCGGCACCAACTCAAAGGCGCGATACTCCTGTTGATTACTCTTTTGTGCTGCTGTGGCGTGTGGCTGTGGCTTGAGCACTGGTTCTACGCTGCATTTTCCGGCGTGGTCTTGTTCTTGTCCACCATGCGCTACTACTTCCCCACGCAGTACAGGCTTGATGCGGAAGGGGTGCGTGCCGGGTTTCTGGGGACTTCGAAGCTTCGGCCGTGGTCGGACTTCAAGAACGTATACGTACACGAGACAGCCGTGTTTCTCGCGCCCTTTGGCAAGCCCAGCAGGCTGGATGCTTTCCGGGGCATGTGGATAGTGCTGGGTGCCAACAAGGATGAAGCGGTGGCGTATGTAAAGGAGCGGGTAGCACCAGCAGGCAGGGCAAGCCCGCGCAATGGCACGGGAGAACGGGGGTAAGCGGTGGAACCAAACCCCATCTTGCGAACCCAGGCTCTGGGGACGGGTAGCACTCGCAGGCGAGATAACCGGCGGGTAGCACCCGCCAGCGAGACATGCAACAGGGAAAATGGACAGTACCCTGAAAGACAATGCCGCCTTGCGAACCCAGGCTCTGGGAGGTTGAACCTTGCTTAAGAAGCTGAAGGCAGGTTTGAAGCATGCCTTTGCGGTGGAGCCGCCGGGGCACGAGTACTGCGAGGAAGACAGACGCGCTATAGACAAGGTGGCGAAGTTCATCGTCAGGCGCAGGCTGACCACGCCGGCGGTATTTTTCATCAAGTCTTCCGCTCCGCTGAACATGGTGGGAAACCAGATGCTTGTGTTCCTGAAGCCGTTTGCAACATATATCTTCAAACAGGATGAGTACACCAGGTTTGCTCAGATACTTGAGCACAGGAACTCGCCGGACTTTCTGGTCGAGCGGATAGAGGAAGCGGAGCGCGAGTTCCAAAGGATTGCTGAGAAGGATAGCCAGAGCAAGGTGGAGAGCGGAGTTGGACAGGGAACTTAACATAATACTTGCAACAGATTGCGGTTCTACAACCACCAAGGCGATACTAATCGAGAAGAAAGGTGAAGTGTACCGCCAGACATTCCGCGGGGAAGCGCCGACGACGGTGGAGGCGCCTTTTGAAGATGTCACCAAGGGGGTGCTCAACTCCATAGGAGAGCTTGAGGACCTCTCAGGCCGCAGGATTCTTGAAGAAGGCAGGATAATCATACCTGCAGCAGGCAATGCCGGGGTTGATATCTACATCTCGACAAGCTCTGCCGGGGGCGGGCTACAGATGATGGTCGCAGGCGCGGTAAAGATGATGACGGCCGAGAGCGCCGAGCGGGCTGCCCTGGGCGCGGGTGCGATTGTAATGGATGTACTGGCCTCGAACGATATGCGCCCGGCGCACGAGAAGATTGAGCGCATAAGGCAGTTGCGGCCGGACATGATTCTTCTCTCAGGCGGCACTGACGGCGGGACGGTGACGCATGTGGTCGAGCTTGCGGAATACGTAATGGCAGCCAGCCCGAAGCCCCGGCTCGGCATGACGTTTAAGCTGCCGGTCATCTACGCCGGCAACAAGGACGCGCGGGAGCAGGTCAGGGAGACTCTCGGCGATTTGACTGCACTGAGCATAACCGAGAACATACGGCCGGTCCTCGAGCGGGAAAATCTCCAGCCGGCGAGGCAGAAGATACAGGAACTCTTCCTTGAACACGTAATGGCGCAGGCGCCCGGCTACAAGAAGCTGATGTCGTGGACCGGCGCACCGATTATGCCCACGCCTGCGGCTGTCGGGGAAATTATGCAGACCATCGCCAGGCTGAACAAGATAAACGTAATCGGCGTTGATATAGGCGGCGCGACAACCGACATCTTCAGCGTCTTCGGAGAGGTTTTCAACCGGACGGTGAGCGCGAACCTCGGGATGAGCTACTCGGTCTCGAACGTGCTGGCCGAGACAGGCATGGAGAATGTGCTTCGCTGGCTGCCCTTCGAGATGGGGGAGGAAGACCTGCGCAACCGGGTCAAGAACAAGATGATTCGGCCCACAACCATACCGCAGGCTCTCAGAGACCTTCAAATCGAGCAGGCGATAGCGAGGGAGGCGCTGCGGCTGGCGTTCGAGCAGCATAAGATGCTCGCTGTCGGCCTGAAGGGCGTGAGGAGGGAAAGAAGCATCTCCGAGGCCTTCGACGAGAGCGCTTCCGGCGAAAGCATGATTGACATGTCGCAGCTTGACCTCATAGTGGGCAGCGGAGGCGTCCTCTCCCACGCGCCCAGGCGGCAGCAGTCAATGCTTATGATGATTGATGCGTTCCAGCCCGTAGGCGTTACGCGGCTGGCGGTGGACTCGATATTCATGATGCCCCACCTGGGCGTTCTCTCGACAGTGCACCAGAAGGCTGCGGCGGAAGTGTTCGAAAAGGACTGCATGATAAACCTGGGAACCTGTGTTTCCTTCGTGAACGCACCTAAGCCCCGTGACGACGCGCTTCACTACGTGCTCAAGATGCCGGATGGCGCCACCGTGGAGAATACCGTACCTTCGGGCCAGATAGTGTTGCACAAGCTTGGGGTTGGAGAGGAGGCCGGGATAGAGCTTCATCCGGGCCGGGGCTGCGACCTCGGGGCAGGGCGGGGCAAGGACGTGCAGGCGAAAGTATACGGCGGCGTGGTCGGGGTGGTCATAGATACAAGGGGTCGCCCTCTTCATTTGCCTGAAGATAGGGAAGGGCGCACCGAAGCGATAGCCCAGTGGAACAATGCGCTTGATATTTATCCAAGGCCGGTCATGACAGCTTCGCCATAAGGGAGGAGCAACATGGCGTATGCTTATACTCCGGGTTTGAGAGTTGCGGAAGCGGCGGTTATCCGCAAGGAGAGGATACTGCCGCTTGAGGGCGAGGTTACAAAAAAAGTCGGCGATATTGTTAAGGCCGAAGACGTGGTTGCAAGGACAAGCCTGCCGGGCAAGGTCGAGGCGGTAAACGTAGTCAACAGGCTGGGCATAGATGCGGAAGACATAGAGCGGTATATGCTTAAGAGAGAGGGAGATGCTGTCGAGAAGGGTGAGGCAATAGCCCAGAGCAAATCTCTTTTCGGGCTCCTTAAAACAAACTGCCACAGCCCTGTTAAGGGAACTGTGGAGAAGGTATCGAACGTAACTGGCCAGGTCCTTGTGCGGGGGCCTGCCCTCCCGGTCGAGGTCAAGGCATACGTAGACGGCACCGTAATTGAAGTGCTCCAGAAAGAAGGGGCGGTGGTCCAGACCGAGGCGATGTTCATCCAGGGCATTTTTGGCATGGGCGGTGAGAGAAGCGGCACCCTGCATATGCTGGCCCGGGCGCCGGAGGATGTGATAGAGGCCGATGCCATAACGGGCGAGGTGGCGGGCAGAATACTGGTCTGCGGCTCTTTCGTAACCACAGATGCGATACGCAAGGCGATGGACGCGGGCGCATCCGGCATTGTGACCGGGGGGTTGAGCGCGAAGAGCATAAAGGACATCCTGGGCCACGACATAGGCGTGGCGATAACAGGCGCGGAGGACATTCCCGCTGCGATAGTGGTTACGGAAGGCTTCGGCAGGATAGCCATGGCGGGCCGGACATTCGAGCTTCTGAAGGGGGCCGAAGGCAGGAAGGCGTCAATAAGCGGTGCAACCCAGATTCGGGCCGGGGTTATCAGGCCTGAGATAATTGTTCCCCACGGGCAGCAGGCCGGCATCGCAGAGAAACAGACAGAGAAAAGAGGGGCGCTAAAAGTGGGCGACCAGGTGAGAGTGATAAGGGAGCCCCATTTCGGCAAGATAGGCGCAGTCACCGCACTGCCCGCGGAGCTTACAAAAATCGAGACTGAGGCCAGCGTGCGGATACTTGAGGTTGAGCTCCAGCAGAGCACGGAGAAAGTACTCATTCCAAGAGCGAATGTGGAGCTTATAGAAAAGTAGGGGGAAATCTTATGCATAGATTGGCCGGCGTGGTTGTCCTTCTGGTAATGATATTTGCGTGCGTGCAAGCCTACTCGCAGCAGGCCGGTGGAAAAGTTCCCGAGATTTTTGAGGCAATGGACACGCTAAACGATGCCGGCAAGAGCATCCTGGTTCGATGGAGTGTGGTCGAGGGCGACACCAAAGATGTAAAGTATGTTGTTGAAGTGGCACAAGCTCTGGGTGGGCCGTTTGAGGTTGTCGCGGAGGTTCCGGGCTGCACTTCGCTGTGCAGCGAAGCTCCCAGGCACTTCGGCTTTGATACGGAGAAGAACAAGTGCTTCCAGTTTGTGGAGTTGGAGCTTTTGCAGGATGAGCCGAATAATAAGGGTAAAGGAAAATTAAAGGGCGAGGATGGCAAAGAGTACAATTTACGGCTGACCCGCG
>CAYWBA010000133.1:0-8514 GCA_964455955.1 uncultured Planctomycetota bacterium
CATCGAGCTCCTCGGCAATACCGTAGCCTCTTCTGCCATAATCCAGGGCCTCGCGAACCTGCTCCATGAAAGCTAACGCATGAGCAAGATAGATATAGGCAGTTGCCACCTCCCGCTGTTCTCCGCATTTCTTGCCCACCTCTATTGCTTTTTCTGCACATTCGGCCGCCTTGTGGAGGCTGCCCGCCGTAATATGCAGGCGCGCCAAACCTGCAAGCACCTTGACCTGCAAGCGGGGTGGAGGGTCGGAGTCAAAGAAACGGCGTGAAGCCTTCAGGCACTCTTCCACTTTAGGTACTACCTGCAGTGCGTTAATGTACCAGGCGAGCGCTTCAGATTTCTTGTCTTTATCCTCGAAAAGGCGTTCGGCAGCTTCATACGCTTCCTCTGCAGAGGAGAAATCGCCATCTAGCTATATATGTTAAGATGGAGAAATAGCCTCCAGCTTTAAAATGCGCTTCGGCGGCATTGCTCGCCTCACCCGCCTGTTCGTAGTGGTATGCTACTGACATGAGATGGCGTTCAAGGCGTTTGCTGTAGTATCGCTTAAGCACCGCTGCCGCGATGCCGTGCAAATCTTCCTTTTCGAGTTCGTCAAGTAGTGAGTAGACCGCTTCTCTTACAATCCCATGCTCGAAATGAAAGAATTGTTTGCCTCCGCACCTTTTTACCCAGGCAAGCCTGCGCATGCGCATCTTACATATATAGCCAGATCGCAATGCTCTCTTCAGTGGAAACTTGATACCCACCAATCCTTTCAGAATCGGGAGCGGGAAGCTGTCCGCTATCAAAGAAGCCTGTTTGCTCAATTCAGTAGAAGACTTATCCAGTAAGCTAAGCCTTTGTAATACCGCCTTTTTTTGTTGGCGGGTACAACCCGCCCTTACTTGGGCGCTCCTTTTCAAGCATCTTGGAAAGTATATCGGGAGCAGCTTTATTAACAGGCACCATAGTCAGCAGTTGCACGAGGTGAAGCGCATTTCCCTGTGTGATTCTGAGCAGTTCAGGGACAAACTGTGCTGCTGGAAAAGCTCTGCCAAAACGTATTGTAAGTAGAAGCCCTACTTCATCCTCGCTGAAAGGCGGGATGGTAACCTCTTTGGCTTC
Organism: uncultured Planctomycetota bacterium; assembly: GCA_964455955.1. Lineage (GTDB taxonomy): Bacteria > Planctomycetota > SKW154 > SKW154 > DAOVDS01 > CAYWBA01. The sequence continues at coordinate 1,108 of CAYWBA010000133.1, forward strand.
ACGCTGAAAGCTTGGCGCGGCAGAGGATGGCGCACTTATCAAAAACGCGACTCCTTTTCTAAGAACTGCTGACAAGAGAAAGCTTCTGCTGAATTCATCGCTGTGATGAATATCGTCAACTGCCATCAGGAGAAACGGCCGGCGCTGCAGTTGCTGTTCAAGAATTTCGTTGAAAAGCCTGGTCAGGATGCCCCTTCTTGAATATTCATCAACGTTCGATACGCAGTCGCTGAGCTTCGAGCCGCCAAAAAGCCAGTAGAGCAGCTCTTTTACCTGTTTGCCGAGCAGAAGTTTTGGGAAGAGTTCCGAAATCGTTCTGGTCATAGTCTCGATGCTGCGAGGCACCCACCCCGGTGGTTTTCCGAGCAGAAGGCGCAGGAGCGCTGATATGGTAGCGAATGGATTATGGCGGTCCCACTTCTGGCAGTGGTGGAGGAGAACTCGGTATCCAAGGCTTTGTGACTTTTTTGCTGCCTCTTGGACAAACCTGGTTTTGCCTATGCCGCGCTCACCTGAGACGAGCACAGTTAACAGTTCGTCTGACGTGTGTGCTTTTCTGAGCAGGCGAATGCAGTGCGCAAGCTCCGCCACTCGTCCAACAAAGGGGAACTCTTTGACTTCTTCCACACAAGTGTCCTCGATGGTTTCTAATAGCATATATGCCATAAAGGACGGAATATCAACAACTTTTCCTGTGGAAGGTAATCGCAAATAGTGAAACTTATCTGGCAAATGCTCGAAAGTCGAGTTCGCTAAAGAGGTTGTCGAGTGATTCCGCCCAGGCCAGGAACCCCTCATCTATCCTGTTTTGAGCAATCTGGGAGTAGAGACTGTTGAAACGGTGAATGTGGTCTTTGAACCGCTTGTGGGCGTAGGGCACCTGCGTGCCCATCGTCATGATGAACGGCCAGTCGGAAGACTGGGCAAGCAAGAGTTCGCGCGCAGCCTGGTTAAGCGCTTGCTCCAGGAGGCCGGTGGCCGAGGGGTTGCGATGCGCCATTTCAACCATTCTGTTTTCGGCAATGTGAAGGTGTTTGTAAATCCAGTCGTTGGTGTAGTTGACCCAGACATCGAAGTAGCCGCCCGCCCCCCATGACGAGGGATTGGGCTCGCAGACCTGGAGGCGCTGATTTTCAGCAAGGTACTCAGACGGTGTTGCAAGCCTGATTTCGTCCTGGCCGTGGATCTTACTGCTATGGGTAGATGCAGCGAAGAGGTTTTCAAGGAAGTCCGGGCCTTCAAACCACCAGTGGCCGAAAAGCTCCGCATCGTAGGGGGCAAGTATGATTGGTTTTCTGCCAATGGAGGAACTCCAGTACTGCGCCTGGTGCCGCCTGTTGAAAAGGAAATTTTCCGCGTGGGCGGCTGCTTGCTGGCGGGCGTGAAGAGGGCTGTATATCTGTTTTTCCGCCAGCCCGACTTTGCCTGTAATTTTGTGGTATTTTATGCCGATGTTCCGCCGCACGCCGTCTGAATGCAGGTAGGGGTGGATATAGCCGTAGTCGGCGTCGTATCCAAGGTCGCGGTAGAACTCCCTGTAGTTTGGGTCGCCGGGATAGCCTTCCGCGGCTGACCATACCTGCTTGGAGGATTCCCTGTCGCGCCCGAAGGCCGCAACTCCCAGCGGGGTAATTATCGGGGCAAAAGCTCCGTAGGCGGGCCGGGGGTCTGCGTACAGAACACCGTGCGTATCGAGCAGGAAGAAGCGCACGCGCTCATCGCGCATGAATTCGTCAAGCCCGGCCCCGTAGGCGCACTCGGGCAGCCAGAAACCGGCCGGGTCGCGGCCGAAGTGCTTGCGGTAGTTGGCGCAGCCGATTCGAATCTGTGCCCTCCTGCACTCCCTGGTCTCCATGAAGGGCAGGAAACCGTGCGTGGCGCAGGAGCCGATAATTTCGAGCTTGCCCATGTCCTGGAACTTGCGGAATGCGTTAAGCAGATTGCGCCCGTAGCGGTGCTCGAAGGTGTCCCTTACTGTATTGAAGCGGTCACGGTACATAAGGGCTACTTCATGTTCGGGGCGCCTCCTTGTGCGGCGAACCTCCTTTTCCGCAAGTTCGCAGAGGCGGTTTATATAGTTGGAGTAGCGCTCCTGCAGGAGCGCGTCGGCAAGCATCTCGCAAAGCGGAGGTGTCAGGGAGGTGGTAATCCTGAAATCCGCGCCGCGTTCGATAGTTCTGTCGAAGACGTTTATCAGCGGGATGTAGGTTTCGGTAATAGCTTCAAAGAGCCAGTCCTCCTCCAGGAATTCCGGGTGGTCGGAATGCCTGACAAAAGGCAGATGCGCGTGCAGAATAATTGACAAGTAGGCAAGTTCCATGTTACATAGTCTCGCATTCCCTGCTGAAAGCCGCTCTCCTTTCTACTATCTTTGAAAGTAGAAAGTAGAGCAGTAGAGCCGAATCCCTGCCCTTAGGCCTACAGGCTCTTAAGCAGCGCTTCGCACGCAGCGTCAACATGCTCCTTGGAGAAGATAAGCCCGGGGCGCAGGCGCACGGAGGCTTTGCCGCAGGCCAGGGTCGCAAACCCGTTCTCCCAGCATCGGGTCCGCAGGGCGTCGCGCTCCTCGCGCGTCCTGGTATCGAACGCTATGAAGAGGCCGAGCCCGCGCACATTGCGTATCTTGCGGGTCTTTCGGGCTATTTTTTGCAGCCGTTCAAGGAAGTAGGCACCCGACTCCGCCGCGTTCTCAATCAGATTCTCCTCCTTCATTATCTCGAGGTAGCGCTTGCAGCGCACCATGTCAACGAGGTTGCCGCCCCAGGTGGAGTTGAGCCTGCTCGAGACTGTGAATACGTTCTGTTCGTTCTCTTCGATGCGGGCGTTTGACATAAATCCGCAGACCTGCGATTTCTTGCCGAAGACAATCATGTCAGGTTCCACGCCGAAGTGTTCGACAGCCCACATCCTGCCGGTCTGCCCGAATCCCGTCTGCACTTCGTCAACTATGAACATGATGTCGCTCTCGTCGCAGACCTGGCGCAGCGCTCTGAAGAACTCGCCCCGGAAGTGGTGGTCGCCGCCTTCTCCCTGTATCGGCTCGATAATCAGCGCGGCGATGTCATCGCCTTTCCTGGCGATGGCTTTCTTTATCTGGGCCAGCGCCTTTTTCTCCGCGTTTTCCACCCGCTGCTGCACCCGCTTGCCGACCGGGAAGCTGAGCTTCGGGTTGATTATTCTGGGCCACTTGAACTTGGGGTAGTACTGGATTTTGACAGGCTCGGTGTTGGTGAGGCTCATGGTGTATCCTGTGCGGCCGTGGAACGCCTCCCTGAAGTGGATGACCTGCATGCCGGTTTCGCGGGTGTGGCCTTTCTTGAAGTTCTTGCGCACCTTCCAGTCGAAGGCGGCCTTGAGCGCGTTTTCGATACCGAGCGCGCCTCCCGCGATGAAGAAGAAATGCTTCATATAGGGCGGGGCGGCATTCCGGGCGAAGTAGTCCACAAACGTGGCAAAGAGCCGGGTATAGATGTCGGAGTTCGTGGGGTTCGTCAGGGCCGCGAGATTGAGATCTTTCTGGAACTGAGGGTCGAACATCTTGGGATGGTTGTGCCCGACGGGCAGCGTGCAGAAGTAGGTGTAGCAATCCAGGTATTCCTTGCCGGTTGCGGCATCCACTATGTAGGCATCATGAGATTTTTCCATGTCTATAACAACGTGGAAGCCGTCTACTATTACGTAACGCCCGAGTGTTTCGTGAACATCTTCAGCGGGAACTGACATATCGCCTCCTTTCGGCAAAAATCGAAACCAAAAGTCGAATAGTATACAGCCTCACCCCGGGATGTCCAGCCAAATTAGTCGAAGGCTGGCAAATTCGAGGCGCGATTCACTTTCGGGCGTAGCGGTTCCCCGGAAGCTGCTCGATAAGCTGCTTGAGCTGGAGCTTCAGCAATGCGGCGGCAACCTCGGTTGCGCCCAGGCCTGACTCGGCGATAATAGTATCCTGCGAAACAGGGTCTTTCTCAATTAACTGGTAAACGGTCTGCTCCCCTTCAGTCAGGAGGTGCGCGGGCTGCGCCTTTTCAGGCGTATCGCTTGCGGGGACCGCGCGCTCGGCGAGCTGGGGCGCGATTTCCTCAAGAATATCTCTAATACTCTCGGTCAGCTTGGCGCCGTCTTTTATAAGGCTGTGGCAGCCGGAAGCACTCTCGTAATCTGCCCTGCCGGGTACTGCGAATACCTCGCGGCCCTGCTCAAGGGCGGTGCGGGCGGTAATAAGTGCTCCGCTTCGTTTCGGCGCTTCCACAACAAGGACGCCGCGGGAGAGGCCGCTGATTACGCGATTGCGCCGCGGGAAATTTTCTTTCCTCGGTTTTGTGCCAAGTGGAAATTCAGTGACAATTGCGCCAGACTGCTCAACCTGGTGAGCCAACTTGTAGTGTTCGCCCGGATACACCTGGTCAACGCCTGTGCCGACCACGGCAACAGTCTTGCCCTGCGCCTCGAGTGCGCCCCGGTGTGCTTCTCCATCAATACCGAGGGCGAGGCCGCTTACAATAGTGATGCCGAGCGCCGCGAGCTCACCTGCAAACCGCCGGGCCATTTCTTTTCCATACCTGCTGCAGCGGCGCGTGCCGACTATGGCGATTGATATTGTGTCCAGCACCGAAACGCTGCCCCGGACGTAGAGCACGAGCGGGGGGTCAGGTGCCTCGGCAAGAAGGGCGGGGTAACCATCGTCACCAAGTGAGATAAGCCTGTAACCCTTCTTGAGTACCGCATTAAGCTCGCTGGCCGCCCAGCCGGAGTACTTCGGCTCGAGGATTTTCTTTGCAGTCCTGGGGCCTGTGTTGCATATCTGGGCCACCGAGGCCGGGCTGAGCTTGAAGATACTTTCCGTGTCGGGGCAGGCTTCCTGAAGCTTGCGGAACCGCTGCGCGCCCACGCAGCCGGTCAGGTTGAGGCGCACCATGTCGAAAAGGCGGGTCACTCTTTCGCCTCCATGAGGACCGCAAGCACATCGGCGGGCTTGACTCCCTCAACAATTTCGACTCTCCCGAGCTCCCGCGGCAGCGCAAAAACAAGCTCCCCCTTTTGTGTCTTTTTATCCTTCTTCAGGAGTTCGACAATACCCTCCGGGCTCGCCTGGCCAACGTGGTATGGGAATCCAAGCCTGCGGACAAGGTTTTCAATTCTCTGTGCCAGCTCCGGCGGCGCGAGGCTGAGCCGTACTGCGAGTCGCGCCTCAAGTGCCATTCCGGCCGAGACTGCCGCGCCGTGAGGGATTTCTCCAAGTTCTGCGGATTCTTCCATTGCATGGCCGATAGTGTGGCCAAAATTAAGCGACCTGCGCAAGCCGTTTTCCCGCTCGTCCTGCTCGACCACGTTTACCTTTACCCTGATGGCGCGTGAGATAATTTCTACAAGCATCTCCTCGTCCGGAAGTGCAGGCAGAACTTCGGTGGTTTCCATTATTTCGAACAGCGCGTCATCGCCGATAACAGCCGCCTTTACGATTTCGGCGAACCCGTTTCGAATTTCCGTCTCAGGCAGCGTGCGAAGCAGGCGCGGGTCAATAACAACCGCCTCCGGCTGGTAAAAGGTGCCGACAAGGTTTTTCAGGCCGAGGTGGTTTACCGCAACCTTGCCGCCGATGCCGGCATCGACTTGGGCCAGCAGGGTGGTGGGAATCTGCACAAACCTGGTTCCGCGCATGTAGGTCGCGGCCGCAAAGCCGGCGAGGTCGCCGACTGTCCCGCCGCCGAGCGCGGCCACGAGCGACGAGCGGTCCAGCCCGCATTCGGAAAACTCTCCCCACAGAAGCTGCAGGCAGTCCGGGCTCTTTGCATCTTCGCCTGGGGGAAAGGCGTGGGAATGGACCCTCGACCCGGCTGACTCGAGCTGTGTTACTGCTGTTTCGAGGTAGAGGGAGGAGACATTTTCATCCGTGACCACAAAAGCAGCGGTGGCAGGGGCAAACAGGCTTTCCACAGACAGCCTGCCCAGCAACCCCGGTTCCACGAGGATGCGCGAAACTTTCTCGGACCGGAGTGTAATTTCGACCATACGGCACCTGAAGGTCTATATTGTGTTCTCTGGCTTATTCTCCGGTCCGGGAGTTCCACTCTCTGCCTGTACCTGCGCGGATTGTCCGCCGGACGGCACCTCGGGTTCCTGGCCGGGTACAGGCTTGCCTCTCGCCTTTGCCACTGCTGCCCGGGCAGCTTCATTGCTTACAAGGGAGGCTTTCTTGTACTTGCGGGAATGGAGGAACGCATCACCCTTGTGGCGGTCACGGTGGGTCAGAACAAAGAAGAGTGCAAAGACACCTCCCAGGATGACGCCTACACCTATCAGCATTTGCCACGGGTAAGATTCACTTGCGGTAACGGCGCGTTGAAGCTTCAGTCTGCGCCCGATCATGAACGGGTAGACTGCCACAACGTTTCTTTCCGTGTGATTCCGGTACATCTTAAAAAACACTCCGTTGAGGGTGACAAGGTCGCCGCGGCGGGTAAGGCCGCGGGCCGAGGCTTCATCCTGGGTGAACCATTCTCGGTCTTTGTCGAAGATGTAGAAGAAAATCTTCTTGTGCCGCTGGTTGTATATAAGGCCCCACCATATCTGGTTCAGGCCGGAGCGGTTCTCCGGCAGCGGCGCGTTCTCCAGGGTCATCAGCGTCCCTGTTATGCTTACAAACTTGCCGCGGTACTCTTCCGGATGTTTTGCAGCGTCAGAGCTGAAAAGCTCCACCCCGGCATCAATTTCTTCAGGTGTCATCGAGTTGAGCTGGTGGAGGGCATAGCAAATCGCAGGCTCTTCAAGCACATCTATGGCATCATCCCGGACCTGTTTCCAAACGTCGGGGTCCGGCTCCCAGGCTGTGGGCGGCTTGGGTATGGGTGGAAGCTCGAAGTCTTCAGCCTGCTGTTCGTCCCGCTTCTTTATCAACTCGTCCCGCAGCTTTTTCAGGTCGTTTACAGCGCCTTTATCACCGAATTTGCCCGGTGCCAGGCGCCCGGGCTCGATAGCAGTGTCCGGACCTGGTATGTTGACCTCCGTGCCCGGCTTCGGGGCCGGCCGGTCGCCCAGGTAATATATCAGGAAAACGAGGCAGAGCAGGAACACGAACACCATAATCAGCACCTTGATGGACTCGGCCTTGCTCATGCCGAAGAGGCTGCGTTTCTCTTTTCGCTCCTTGTGGTCTTCAAACATATCAGGTATCCCCCAACTAATAGCTGTTTCCACATAAATAATAACACATGCGGCAGGCAAAGTCAATCGGGTCGAAAATGTAATTGGGAAACGACAGGTACATCATGACCCGCCTCCCGCCCACCCAAGCGTGCCAACCAGCCGTGAAAGCCGTCTGTAAACGTCTGTAAATAGCTTGTGTGGTATCACCGCGTCGTAACATGCTTTTGGCATAAGGACTTACAATAGCAGGCAATTCAAAACAGG
>CAYWBA010000134.1:0-8426 GCA_964455955.1 uncultured Planctomycetota bacterium
TAACAGAGACCCCCGCCGGATCTGTAAATAGATGTCGTAAGTCGTTGGTATGTAACGAACTCTATTTACAGACGGTTTTCACAGCCGGTTTGCACCGTTGGGTGGGGTTGCGATGGTACGTAATGCAACCCCAAGGCAGGCAAGAGGTTGGGTGGAATCCCACACAAAGCAGCCCCAGACCCCTGCCTGAATCTGTAAATTCGAACCCCGTTTTGAGGCGCTGGGCTTTCGTAACTGTATTTGCAGACAGGAGTTGGGTGTTTGACATGCCACACAAGCTATTTACAGATCTGTTTACAGACGGAAATATTGGGCTGTTCTTGCGCAAGTGGATATTGGGGCCAATGATGATTTGTAAGTTTCGCATATACGTACCGGCGTTGGGAGTTTACAATCATCTTCCCCCGGTGTATAAAGGCGTAAACTTGCCGCGGCTATGGAGGTCTTCCACATGAAAAAGATGACAATCGCTATTATGCTTGTGTTTTTCGCAGCAACAGGCTGCTCGGCTGCAAGGCCCTCTATAAGGAAAAGCAGGGCGCGGAAAAGACCAGGTGCCGGGGCGTTCCTGGGCATCTCCATGGTCGCAGCACCTGGCCTCAAGCCGATAAAGGGCGTAAGCGCCGGGCACGGGGTTAAGGTTGCCCTTGTTGTACCGGACTCGCCGGCCGATATGGCGGGTATTAAGAGGGATGACATTATCGTCGCCATAGGCGAGGAAGATTTCGACGCATCCTCGAAGGAGGTAATCCAGCAGTTCCGGGACAGGCTCGCAGAGTACTCGCCCGGCGACCTTGCAAGAATCAAGGTTGTCCGCGAAGAAACCCTCTTCGACATAAGCGAGGGCGGCAAAAAGGTTGAGCAGGCAGATGATGTCGTGGATGACCTGAAAAAATACATGCAGGGCAAGGACACGGGTGAGGAACTCAGCCTCAAGGCGAGAAACGTGCGCCACGTCCTCGACTTTGACGTTACCCTGGCCGGGCGGCAGGGCGCAACGAAAAAGCACAGGACGCCCGGGGACAGCGAAATCCACCCCGAGCTCGAGGGCTATACCTCGCCCGAGGAGGAGCTTGCCGAAGCCCTTGCCGAACACTACGGGATTGCCGAAAACTACAAAGACCTCAGGAAACGCCTGCGCGGCATCGAGGAAACCTGCGACGACTTCCGCCTGCGGGAGGTGATTTACCTGCACCGCAACCCGTTCCACATGGAGAAGAGCGCAACGGGGATTTTTGACTGGATTGCCTTCTGCGCGACCGAGGTTCATAAAGCAGCATATTCGCAGCTTCTTGAGGCAATGATGATGTTCGATATACCCATCGAGCTGAAAGAGAGGTATGAACTCAAGAGCGGTCTTTCGCTTGAAGAACATCTTGAGCAGATTGCCGGCGTGCTTGAGGCGGCCGGCAGGGAGCGCGAGGCTGCATTTGCATCGTTTTCCGAAGAAGACCTCAAGCTCATGCGCGAGAGCGTGGAAACACTCGGCAAGATATTCGAGGAAACAATATATATTGACAACAACGAAAACAAGGAAGAGCTGCAACGCCACATGCGCCTGCTAAAGCTTGCCCCCAAGCTGCAGTACAAACATCTCCACAACGCGGCCTGCGAGCTTCTCAAGCTGCTGTCCCCGCAGTACCTGGCGGGCTTGCAGGAAGACATGGGCAAGCTTGAGACAGACCTTGGCGCCCGTGTTGTTGCACAGAAGGACACGCCCTACGGCAAGATTATTATCGGCGGCACAGGCCATAACTGGTACAAGGATGAGGACGCGGCCGTCATTATTGACCTCGGCGGCAATGATTTCTATACAAACAACTCCGGCGCCTCAACTGAAAAAACCGGCTGCGCGATTGTTATTGACCTGTCCGGCGACGATGCGTATGAATCCACGCGAAACTGCACGCAGGGCGCGGGTATTCTCGGCGTCGGCATACTTGCCGACCTTGCCGGCAACGACTCGTATATCGGAATGCGCTGGTGCCAGGGTGCATGCGCGCTCGGGTTCGGCATGCTGCTTGACGGGGAAGGTAATGACCTCTATCGTGCGCACGCCTACGCCCAGGGCGCGGCCCTCTGCGGTGTTGCGCTCGCGGTTGATATTGGCGGAAACGATGTTTATGAGTCGCACATGCTCTCTCAGGGCCTCGGCATGCCCCGCGGCATAGGAATTCTCACAAACGCCGGTGGAGACGACTCCTATTACTCCAAAGGCACATACCCCTCCAGCTACGGCACGCCGGGCATTTACGACGGGTGGTCTCAGGGGTGCGGGGTCGGGTTCAGGAAGTACGCCTCGGGCGGAATCGGCATCCTGCTTGACACCGGGGGCGCCGACAGGTACGAGGCGGGGAACTTCTCGCAGGGCGGCGGGTACTACTTCGGATGGGGACTGCTCAACGACAGGGGAAACGGCGACGACACCTACATCGGCAGCAGGTACGCGCAGGGGTTCTGCGCGCACCAGGCACTCGGCACCTTTATCGAGGAGGGCGGGAACGATACCTACGCCTCACGAAACGCGGTACATGCCGGGCTTGCGTGGGACCAGTGCGTAACCCTCTTTATTGACCGCGCCGGAGATGACAGATACACCTGCGAACGGGGGTTTTCGCAAGGCGCTTCCGCGCACAACTCCATCTGCATCTTTAAAGACTGCGGCGGGAAAGACGCCTACGCCACGAAAGCAGGCCCGGGCAGGGCTGGCGGCAACTCCTACCACGGCGGCACAAGCCTCTCGCTCTTCCTTGACCTCGGCGGCGAGGAGGACTCCTACACGAAACGCGCCGAAAACAATGCTGTCAAATACGACCCTGAAGATGCAATCCTTGCCGACCTCCCGTTTGGCAACATGGGCAACATAAGCGAGATAATCAACCTCTGCAAACCCTACGAAGAGATGAAGAAAGAGGAGCCAAAAAAAGAAGAAGCGAAGGAATTGAAGGAAAAAGATGCTGCAAAAGAGCAGAAAGATGAAAAATCTAAGTAGATTTGCCTGTTTAGCGGTTGTGGTCTGTGCGGGATGTGCGTTTGCGGGGCCGGTAGCCGCGGCGGGGGCGGGCCGAGCTGAGCTTGCTTATGCCGCGAAGGCGCAGGATTTCGTCGCGGATTCTGGCTGCGTGCTCAAATTCGAGCTTATCAGAAGCGACGTACATCTCCGATTCCAGCATGCGAAGGACTTCCGTCCTGTCGTACTCGCCTTCCGGTATTCCCAGGACCGACTTTTCAACTTGTTCGCCCTGCAGCACTTCCTCAATGCCGGTAAGGATTTCTTTCTGGATGGAAACGGGGGTTATGTTGTGCTTCTTGTTGAATTCAAGCTGGAGCTTTCTCCGGCGGTCGGTTTCGGCAAGCGCGCGCTCCATGGACCTGGTAACTTCGTCCGCGTAGAGGATGACGACTCCGTTAATGTTTCGCGCTGTGCGGCCGATAGTCTGGACAAGCGAGGTTTCCGAGCGCAGGAAACCTTCCTTGTCCGCATCGAGGATTGCGACGAGCGAGACCTCGGGCAGGTCAAGCCCTTCGCGCAGGAGGTTGACGCCGACGAGCACGTCGAAGTCGCCTTTTCGCAGGGCGCGCAGTATCTGGACTCGCTCGATAGTGTCAATCTCGGAGTGCAGGTAGCTAGCGGGAATGCTTTCATCCTCGAAGTACTGGGAAAGGTCTTCCGCGAGGCGCTTGGTGAGTGTGGTAACAAGTACGCGCTCCCTGGAAGCTATTCGCTTCTTGATTTCTTTCATAAGGTCTTTTACCTGGGTGCCTGCGGGCCGGACAAGCACCTTCGGGTCCACAAGGCCGGTGGGGCGGTTTATCTGCTCGGCGACTGCGCTGCCCGATTTGGCAATTTCGTACTCGGCCGGGGTGGCGGAGACAAAGATTGCGCGCTTGACCATCTGCTCCCACTCGGGGAAGTGCAGCGGCCGGTTGTCAAGCGCGGAAGGCAGGCGGAACCCGTGGTCCACAAGGGTCTGCTTGCGCGAGCGGTCGCCGTTGTACATGCCGCGCACCTGGGGGATTGCGACGTGGGACTCGTCCACGACGACGAGGAAGTCGTCTTTGAAGTAGTCGAGCAGGCAGTAGGGACGCGAGCCGGGCGGCCGGCCGGAGAGGTGGCGCGAGTAGTTCTCGATGCCGCGGCAGTAGCCTATTTCCTGCATCATCTCGAGGTCGTAGAGGGTGCGGGTCTTGAGCCTGTGCGCCTCAAGAAGCTTGTTTTGTTCTCCGAGTTCTTTGAGCCGCTCGTCAAGCTCCTGCTTGATGGTCACGGCAGCGCGGGCGATGCGGTCCTCGGGCATCATGAAGTGCTTGGCGGGGTAGATATTGACATGGTTGCGCTCGGCTGTGGCGTCAAGTGTTATGGGGTGGATTTCTTCGATGTTGTCAACAAAGTCGCCGAAGAAGCCGATTCGCAGCGCCATATCCTGGTATGCGGGCACAAGCTCGACAGTATCTCCGCGCACGCGGAAGGCGGAGCGGCGAAGCTCGAGGTCGCTCCTCTCATACTGCAGGGTGATAAGCTCACGCAGGAACTCGTCGCGGTCAATCTTCTGGCCGCGGTCGAGCGAGACAATCATGTGGGAGTACTCGTCCGGCGAGCCGATGTTGTAGATGCACGAGACGGAGGCAATCACTATGGTGTCCCGCCTGGAGAGGACTGCGTTGGTTGCGGACAGGCGGAGCCGGTCGAGGTTGTCGTTTATCGAGGCATCTTTCTCGATATAAATGTCTTTTTGCGGAATATAGGCTTCAGGCTGGTAGTAGTCGTAGTACGAGACGAAGTACTCGACGCGGTTTTCGGGGAAGAACTCGCGGAACTCCGAGTAGAGCTGGGCTGCGAGAGTCTTGTTGTGGGAAATCACGAGTGCAGGGAGCTGAGTCTCTTCAATCACGTTTGCCACGGTGAAGGTTTTGCCTGAGCCGGTGACGCCGAGCAGGGTCTGGAAGCTGCATCCTTTGCGCAGGCCCTTCACCAGCTCTTTTATCGCCTTGGGCTGGTCGCCCGCGGGCTTGAACTTGGCTACGAGTTTGAAAGGTTTGTCCAACTTGAAAACCCCCGTCCCGGCGGAACAGACAGGTTTTAGACAGTTTTATCAGCCTACGGCATCGTAGTTTTCCTGCGATAGAACTTGACCTGGTTTCGGCCGCCGCGTTTAGCTTTATAGAGCGCGCTGTCGGCGTCTGATATAAGGTCTTCGGACTTATCCATGTTTTTGTGGAACACAGCCACGCCCGCGCTTACTGTCATGGAAACCTTCTGGTTCGTGTCGCCGCGGAACCTGTTTTTTCCTATCTTCTTCCGAATCCGCTCCGCGACCGAGAGAGCGCTGCGAGAGTCGGTGTCGGGCAGAAGCACGCAAATCTCTTCACCGCCGTAGCGGAAGGCGGAGTCGTAGTCCCGTATCTCGCGCTTGACGATACTTGCAACATCGCGAAGTACAATATCGCCGGTGAGGTGCCCGTATTTGTCATTTATCTTTTTGAAATGGTCAAGGTCTATCATTATGACCGCCAGTGACTTCGAGAGGCGTTTGCAGCCGGGGAAGATTTTGTTCAGCTCTGCGGTCAGGTGGCGCTTGGTGTAGAGGCCGGTTAGACTGTCAAGGACGGCGCGGTCATAAAGCGTGGGTGTCTTTATCGCAAGTCCGATGTGGTTGAGGATGTTACGCAGGTTGAGATGGGCGCGGTCAAGCTCGTCGGGCGAGTATTGTTCCTTGTCAATCTTGACCTTAACCACGCCGAGGATTTCCCTGTCCACCATGACAGGCACAGTGAGGTCAAGCATCTTCTCTGTTTCAAGGCGCTTGATGTTGCCGTAGCGGGCGACCTCTGCGACGTTTGTCAAGTCAACTGCTTCTGGTGGGATAGCGCTGTTGAAGAGTGTTTCCCCGCCTGCGCGGCGCGCGCGGACCTTGAGTACCTTCTGGTCATCTTCCGGGCGCAGGAACAGGGTTATCTCCCGCGTGCCGATAAGGTGCTCTACAAGCTCCAGCGCGTGCTCGACGAGCCGCTCAAAATCAACATCCTGGCTTGCCATGAGGCTGATTTCACGCATTGCGGAAAGAATCTCTACCTGGTGTGAAAGGTTTTTAAGCTTTGTGGTGTCATCCTGGTTTTTTGCGCGCAGGCCTTCGAGGTGCGCTTGGAGTTCCTTCACTCGCAGTTTATCCGGGCTTGCGGCTGCGCGGCGGTACTGGCGCCTAAGCTGCACAAGCAGGATAATGCAAAACGCGCTCAGGCCGATGGTGGCGCCTGCCAGCAAGGCCTCCACCGGATTCGTGCTGCGGCCGTAGATAACTGTGTAGCCGTAGTGAGATGCGAACAGAAACAGCAAGATGCACACGAGAAGCGGCAGTAGTACTGAGTGCTGCCTGGCCAAGTCAGTCACCGCCTTTTATAATTGCGAACCGGCTTATTTTCCTGGTCTTCCCTGGCCCGATGCCGGGCACGGAGCCAAGCTCCCGCAAGCTTTTGAAAGGGCCATGGAGCGACCTGTGCCTGATAATGGCGGCGGCCGTTACAGGCCCTATGTATGGCAAAAGGTCGAGCGTGGCGCAATCCGCCGTGTTGAGGTCTACCTTGAAATCCACCTGCCCTCTCGGCGAGCCGCTCACACGGATGGGGCAGGGCGCCTGCTTGCAGTACCTGTGGAGCGCTGCGGCGAAGGAGACCACAAAGAGGACCGATGCAGCGGGCAGGAACAAGCGGGTTACTTTGAGTTTCCATTGCCCCGGGGCTTGTGCCGGGCCTTTGACTTCTGCCATTACCAACCCCGCCTTATATCTTCTGGACCTTTTGAAATTGTAACCCTTCGGCAGGGGTAGTCAAGAAATAAGCGAATTCAGGGCACCAGGCTCAGGGGAGGGGGTGGATTTGAAGCATTTTAGAGGATTCCGCGCGCAAGCGCCGCCGCGCCCAGCACACCTGCATCAGGCCCGAGTTCGGAGGCGACTATCTGGACCTGCGATTTCCAGTTGCCTGTAAGCCAGGTGGAAACTCCCTCTCTCACCTTTTCAAAAAGCTCTTTCGCGTTATCCATAACGCCCCCGCCCAGCACTATTTTCTGCGCATCAAAGGCGGTCTGCAGGTTCACCGCAAGCGTCACCAGGGCCTGGCAGGCATCTTCTATCACCCGGCTTGCGTTTTCGTCACCTCCGCGTGCGAGTTCGAGTATCTGGCCGGGGTTAAGACCTTCCCTGCCGGCAAGCTCGCCGTAGCGGGCCGAGATATGAAAACCGCCCGCGTATGCCTCGGCGCAGCCGCGCCTGCCGCAGTTGCAGACCCTGCCGCCCGGCCGAAACAGCATATGCCCTATCTCGGCCGCGTTGCCTGTGGCGCCGCGAACAAGCTCTCCGGCGCAGATTATGCCGCCGCCTATGCCTGTCCCGACAAATATACATATCAGGTGCCCCGCGCCCCTCCCTGCGCCGAAGCGGTGCTCGCCGAGCGCGGCCGCATTGACATCGTTTTCAAGCACCACGGGCAATGAAAGTTTGCTTTCAAGCAGCTCGGCGAAAGGCACGTCGCGCCAGTTGAGGTTGGGAGCGTAAAGGAGGGTGCGCCTGTCATTTGCTATATGGCCGGGAACGCCCGCGCCGGCTGCATCAAACTGATGCTTTTTGCCAAGCGAGGCCGCGTGTTCGGCAATAATATCGGCAAGCTGCCCTGGCCCTGCGCCGGCAGGTACTGCGAAGGTAGCGGCTTTGCCCGGCTCACCTTTCGGGGGAACAGGCGCCACTCTTACCTTGGTTGCGCCTATGTCAATTCCAAGAACAGTGCTGCTTTTCACTCCCGCTCTCCCTTGTATAGATGGAGCCTGGTGTCTTTGAAACGCTCGTATTCGCTGTAGATGCAGCCGCAGTACTGCTGCAGGTAAAGATGCATCCGGCGCGCCTCCTGATGCCCCGCCTCGTGATACGGCCGCAGGTCAATGTTAAGGAACTCAACGCCGTGGGCGGCTGCCTCGCGTCTGCCAACCTCGGCCACGAGGCTCACATCCTGGTGCGGGCTGCCGAGCAGCGTTGAAGTTACCCGCCGGATGCCAAGCTCTTTTGCCTTCCTGCACGTTTCGCCGAGCCGCAGCGAGTAGCACGTACCGCAACGGTCATTTTTATTTTTATGCCCGGCGACGGCGCGCAGGAAGCCCTTGAGCCCGTAGTTTTCATCACAGATAATGTCGAGTTTCCGCGCGTCACGCAGCACTTTTACAGCCTTGAGCCTGCGCCTGAATTCTATCAGGGGGTGAATGTTGGGGTTGAAGAAGAACCCTGTGATCTTGCAGCCCTGCCTGCCGAGCGCGTTATAAGCGCCGATTGCGCATGGCCCGCAGCAGATATGGAGCAGCACTTTCTCCGACATGAAGTTACCCGCCGGATGCCCGGCGCCAGTAAGTTGACAGTAGAGAGTAGAGCTGCGGCCTCCTTCTC
>CAYWBA010000135.1:0-1114 GCA_964455955.1 uncultured Planctomycetota bacterium
TCCCTTGCGCGTCAACGTAGAAAAATCGCTCAGCTTGCGCCGGAGCATCTGTGCCGGTCGCCGCCGGCAGCGCAGGGAGACTTATTCTCGCACTCTCAAGGGCTGCGAGATGGTAATTTTCCAGTATCTGAGCCATGCCTTTTTCAAGCATCTGCGGGACAACTCCGCGCTCGCCCGCTTCAAGTCGCGCCAGATAAGGGAGGGAAACTGTGTAGCTTCCCGCAAGGAGCAGCACCACGAAGCTTACAAGCACAATGCCTATTAAGATTGCGAGCCTGACTGTTCTCACTTTCCGGTAGCCTCCTTGTGTTCGGGAGCCCTGGGGGCTTTGTTTTCTTGAAGTTCTTCGAGCGCCCTGCGCGCCTCGCCGGCAATTGTGCCAGTTTGTTGCGAAGCGACTTCACTCAGCACCGCCCCTGCCTCTGGGGTGCCGATGTTCTTGAGCCCGCTTACCGCAATGAGGCGATGGCCATCATTCCGGGCGTTTCTTGCAATCTCGGACAGGAACTCAACAGTGTCTGCCTCAGCGATGCGGGCGAGAGAGGCAAGGGCGAAGTTTCGCAGCATCGTGTTCTGCTCGTTGAGGTAGGTTTGTTTGAGCGGTTCGACCGCGCGAGTGTCTTTTATCACCCCGAGCGCGGCGGCGGCGTTGGTTTTCACCCCCCAGTCTTTCTCATTGCGCAATATGCCAACAAGAATCGCCACTGAAGACTGGTCTGGAATGTGTACGAGGGCGCTGGCGGCGACCCGCCGAATCATCGTATCCGTTTCAGTCTCCAGGATGTGCTGGAAGAAGGACAGGGTTCCCGGGTCCCGCAGCATGGAGAGCATGTAGAGGTAACAGAACTTCTCGGTATCGTCACCGGTGTTCGAGGCTGTTTCCATGAGGTAGGCGACCGCTTTACCTTGACTCTCCCTGAGCGCGGCCGAAAACTCCCGTATCCTTTTAAGATTGCTGTCCATAATCGCCAAAAGGAATAAACGGGTAATCTCCTCGACAGGCAGGCTTAAGAGTTTCTCGACCTCTTCGGGGTCTGGTTGTTGTCTTGAAGGGTCAGTGAGATTCTGAATCTCTTCTTCGTTCTTTTCAGAAAGCTCTGCAAGCACGGCTGTT
>CAYWBA010000135.1:1124-8426 GCA_964455955.1 uncultured Planctomycetota bacterium
ACGGCTGTTGATTTCTGCATGTTGCAGTCAAGCGCATCGAGCCGTTGCTCAAGCCCAGTTAGAAGCTCTTCCGTCGCACTTCTTTCCTCATCGGCCTGAGCCACAAGCTTGTTATGTTGCTTAACAAGCGTCTGGATTTCTTTTTCCTGGGTAAGGCGGGCCGAGATGAGAAGATAAAGCACTATAGCGAAGAGAACCACCGTGGCGCCGAAGAAAAGACAGGTGGCAACCCGCTTCATGGCAATCTCCATAAAAGCCAACCGCAGAGGGCGCTGAGTCCGTGGAGCGAGGGTGTGGCCCTTTTACTCTACTTCAGCGGCACTTCCTGCGGTTTCATGCTTTCCTTGAGCGGATTACTTTTCCTCCTGGGCTTTGAGGATCCGCTCGATAATCTTGTCCTTCGAGCGACCGGTGAGGTTGAATTTCTTGCCAATTCCGCGCAGCTCGTCTATTGACAGGTCGCGCAGGCTGTCCTCGGTGTACTTCTTCTCTTCGGACTTTTGCGGCTCTGCCGGCGGCGCAAGCGCTTCTGTCGGTGCTTCCCCGGCCGCGAACTCCTCTTCCTCCTCCAGATACATTTCCTCGACTTCGTCACCGTCCACTTCCTTGCGCAGGAGCAGGTACGCCTTCGTCCGTGCGGAGAGCCAGTAGGAGATGGCGGTCGCCACTATGAAGAGCTGTGCCAGGAAGAGGAAGATTTTCATCACGAAGCCGCAGACCAGCAGGGTCCAGGGTTGACCGGCAAATACTTCTTTGATGGGGGCGTTCCCCCTTATGTAGTCATGTATAGGGCCGAAATTCTTGAACCCCGCACCGACGGCGGATACCGTGATGCCAATAAAGACCTTGCCAAAGTACAGGAACAACATGACGAAAAGCAGGGGGAAGAACGTGTACAGCAATGCCTGCCACGGCCTGCTCAGGACGTAGCTGTACGAGCGCGAAATAGCATCGAAGGCATCTACCTTATCAACTCCTATGGCGGAAGATATCATGTTGAAGCCGAAGAGCAGCCCTCCCAGAAGCAGGGTAATCAGGAAGGCAGCAACCATTATGAAGATAAAGGCGATTATGAGGAGCAGGTCTCCAGCGAAAGGTATCCACCCGAGAATATAGGAGGCCAGGACACTGAAGCCGTACGCAATGCCGATAAACAGTGCGATAAAGAATATAGCGAGGAAGTGATTCGCCCATGTCTGAGCGCCGTAAACAAGGCCTTCTCGCAGGGTGATAGACTCATCACGCGCCAGCCTGTAGGCCGCAGTACGGTTGATTGCTCCTGCGAAAAACGACCAGAGCAAGATAAACCATGCTCCGAAGATAAGGTACTGCCACCAGCCGGGCCTGTAGAAGTCGCCGGGGTTGATGGGCTGGTTCAGGTCTTTCCCCAGCCGGCTTTCGTACCACTTCCGGTAAGCTCTATCGAGCTTCTCGGGGTTTGCGCCGGCATGGGGCATAATAACTTCGTCAACAGGCCTCTGCAGGGCAGGAAGGTATTTCAACACCTTATCCTTGAGCGAGAGCACAACTTTTTCGTAGGCGACGTCATCGTGCATTCCCCAGCTAAGGAGAACAGTGCCCGCCATAAATATCACATAGGCCATAAACGCAAGGATGATTGCGTTAAGACAAATGGGGACTTTCAATCCCTGGAATATACCTCTCTCCTCCCTGCTGAAGTCTTCCATCCGAATCCTCCCTTCGGAAAATGCTCAGGCTCTTAATTCTGCTGCGGGCCGTCTTCCTTGCGGACAGGCACCACTATCCCCCACTGTTACTCTTTTTCCTTGTTCCTGATTTTCTCTGAACTTTCAGAAGTACTGCTATTCTTCTCCGCTGAGCTGTCTTCCCTTGCGGCATCACTTACCGGAGGGACTCGCTTGCGCTTATAATCCGTCTCGTAAAAACCAGAACCTTTGAATATAATTCCCCCGCCAGCGCCGATTTTGCGCCTCAGCTTCTTACCACAAACCGGGCATTTCCTCAACGGCCTGGCGGTTATTGACTGGTACTTTTCAAAGCAACGGCCGCAACTTTCGCATTCATACTCGTAAGTCGGCATGCTGCCCCCGGATGGTAGCAGATGACAAAGCCATTTCAACTAAAAAGAGCTTTTTTTACTCTTCTTGAGCTTCACCGCTGACTTCCCGTTCGCGGGGCTGCGGCGCCCGGCTGACAGTGACTTTGGCCGCCCGCAAGACCCTGTCTCCTATCATGTAGCCGCGGTGCACCTCTGAAAGAACAGTATCAGGCGGCTCCTCCTCCGTTTCCCTGACCATAAGGGCCTCGTGGTAACGCGGGTCAAACTTCCCGCCGACACTCTCAAGCGGAACAACCCCCTGAGCCTCAAGTATCTGCATGAACTGTTTGTAAACAAGCTCGACCCCGGAAAGGAGCTCGCCTCCCGCCCCGTGCTGCCTTGCCGCCTCAATCGCACGTTCCAGGCTGTCTGCAACAGGCAGAACCTTTGTGATAACGTCCCGTACGCAGGATTGCCTGTACTCCTCCCGCTCACGGTCGAGGCGCTTCTGGTAGTTGGCATACTCTGCCTTCAGACGCTGCAGAGTTTCAAGCAGCTCGTCGTACTCTTCGGCTTTCGCAAGTGCCGCAGCAAGCTCCTCGCCGGAGAGCCTGTCATCGGGGGTCGGGGGCACCCCGGTTTCTTCTTGTTTGTGGCCTTTGGTCACCGGAATACGCACCGGGCGACTTCTTTTCTTCTTGGCCATTTGCATTTCCCTTCTCAGGGTTTTGAATTCTTTTTGTAGTACTCCTGAAGCTTCGCAGTATACTCAAGCTTTCGCGGGCTTACATGCTTCTCTTCATACTCTGCAACCTTTTTTATTAATTTTTGATACTCGCCCGCCGGCTTCTTAGGGATTTCAACAACTATCCTGACAAGCTGCTCGCCCTGCCCGAACCCGTGCACGTTCGGGAAGCCCTCGCCGCGCAGCGTCAGTATTGTACCGCTCTGCGTACCGGGCGGGACTTTCATGGTGCGAAGCCCGTGCAGTGTAGGCACATCAACACGAATCCCCCGGACCGCCTCGGTGAAAGACAGAGGTGCCTCAAGCACTATGTCATCTCCCCGCCTTTCAAACAGCGGGTGGGGTTTCAGGGTTATATAGCAATAGAGGTCTCCATTCGGCCCGCCGCGCTCGCCCGGCTCGCCCTCGCCCGGTATCCGAAGCCGCGTACTATCCTCTATGCCAGGGGGTATCCTAACAGTTATTTCCCGCTCCGCCCGCCTCAGCCCCGTGCCCTTGCAGTCAGCGCACGGGCTCTCAATAATCTCTCCGTTTCCTCTGCACTGCGGGCAGGTGGAGCGAATAGCGAAAAACCCCCTTGACTGCATCACCTCGCCGCGGCCGTGGCACCCCGGGCAGCGCGTGGGCGAGGTGCCGGGCCTGGCCCCCGTGCCGCCGCACGCGGGGCATCTGTCTGCACGCCTGAGCGAGATAGTTTTTTCAACCCCGTCCGCCGCCTCTTCAAATGTGACTTCAACGTCGCAGCGCAGGCTGGCGCCGCGGGCGCGCCTGGTCCCCTGCCGGGTTGTGCCGCCGAAGAAGTCCCCGAAGATAGAGCCAAACCCCCCGCCGAATACTTCGCCGAACGCTGCGAAGATATCCTCATAGGTTGAAAAGTGGCGGGCCCCGGCTCCCCTGAGACCCTCGTGACCGTACATGTCGTAGCGGCGGCGCTTCTGGGCGTCGCGGAGGACGTCGTAGGATTCGGCAGCCTCTTTGAACCGCTCCTCAGACTCGCGGTCGCCCGGGTTGCGGTCAGGGTGGCATTCAACTGCCAGCTTGCGGTACGCTGCCTTTATCTCCTCGGGCGTCGCATCCCTGCTGACGCCCAGTATCTCGTAGTAATCTCGATCCATTTCCGCGTACCGATACTGACCATGCGGCAGGGGCACTACAGGCTGCCCCGCCACGGTGGGCGCGTAACCGTGAACGGGAAAGCTTATCTTACGCTTCCCTCTATGGTTTTGTCTTTATCCTTGTCCTTAATGTCAGTAACAACAGTTTCCGTCGTCAGCATAAGCGCTGCTATAGAGACTGCGTTCTGAATGGCGATACGGGTGACCTTCGCGGGGTCCACAACTCCTGCCTTGTACATGTCTTCATACTGCCCTGTCAAAGCGTTGAATGCAGTGTTGCCGCCGCGGGTCCTTACCTCTTCAACAACCACCGAGCCATCCACTCCGGAGTTCTCGGCAATGGCGCGCATAGGCGCCTCAAGCGCCTTTATCAGGATGTCCGCGCCTGTCTTCTCATCGCCGCGCAGTTTCTTGCGCACCTCATCAACCGCCTCAATGCATTTCAAGCTTGCGAGCCCGCCGCCCGGGACAATACCCTCTTCAACAGCGGCGCGGGTCGCATGAAGCGCATCCTCAAGAAGAGCCTTGCGGTTGTTCATCTCGGCCTCTGTCGCCGCGCCTATCTTGATTACCGCAACCCCGCCGGCAAGCTTGGCAAGCCGCTCGTTGAGCTTTTCCTTGTCGTAGCTCGAGGTGGCCTGCTCTATCTGCTTCTTGATTTGTTCAATGCGCTTCTGGATATCCTTGGGCTTCCCCGCACCCTCCACTATGGTGCAGGAGTCTTTATCCACAGTGACCTTCTTCGCGCGGCCGAGTTCCTCAAGCGTAAGGCTCTCAAGCTTAATGCCGAGGTCCTCACTTATCATCTTGCCGCTTGTCAGGATAGCAATATCCTCAAGCATCGCCTTGCGCCGGTCGCCAAACCCCGGCGCCTTGACCGCGCAGACGTTAAGGACGCCGCGCAGCTTGTTGATAACAAGCGTGGCCAGAGCCTCGCCCTCGATATCCTCGGCGATGATAAGAAGCGGTTTGCCTGCCTGGGCAACCCGCTCAAGAATCGGCAGCATATCGCGCAGGCTGGAAATCTTTTTCTCGTGAATGAGGATATACGGGTCCTCAAGCTCCGCCTTCATCGTATCGGCCTTCGTGACGAAGTAGGGGGAGATGTAGCCCTTGTCAAACTGCATTCCCTCTACTACATCAAGCGTTGTTTCAGTGGACTTGGCCTCCTCGACCGTGATAACGCCGTCGTTTCCGACCTTGTCCATAGCATCCGCGAGGAGCTGCCCGATAGAGGTGTCGTTGTTCGCGCTTATCGTGCCGACCTGGGCAATCTCATCTTTGCCCTTGACCTCTCTGGCGATTTCTTCAATCCTCTTTATAGCCGCTGCCGCTGCCTTCTCGAGGCCGCGCCTTATCTCCTGCGGATTCGCGCCGGCCGAGACCACCTTGATTCCCTCATTGAGAATGGCCTCTGCGAGGATAGTTGCGGTGGTCGTCCCGTCGCCTACCGCATCCGAGGTCTTTGAAGCGACCTCGTTCACCATCTTGGCGCCCATGTTCTCGAACGGGTCTTCAAGCTCAACTTCCTTTGAAACGCTTACCCCATCCTTCGTAACGGACGGTGAGCCAAACCCCTTCTCAATAACCACGTTGTGCCCGGTCGGCCCGAGCGTGACCTTAACCGCGCCGGCAAGTTGCTTCACCCCGCTCTGCAGCTTGCGCCGGGCCTCTTCGCTGAACATCAACTGTTTCGCTTCCATTGCAACCTCCGGTTGTTACTCAAACTTGGCGAGAATCTCGCTCTCCCTCATCACCGTGTACTCCTCGCCCTCGACCTTTATCTCGGTGCCGGAGTACTTGCCGAAAAGAACCATATCTCCGACCTTGAGCGAGACCGGGCTGCGGTCGCCGTTGGGCAGCAGTTTGCCCGGCCCGACTGCGATAACCTCGCCTCTTTGAGGCTTGTCCTTGGCAGTATCAGGCAACACAATCCCGCCTTCCGTCTTCTCTTCCTGCTCGGCCGGCCTGACAACAACATGGTCGTCAAGAGGTCTAAGCTTTATTCCCATTTGTTCCTCCTCCTGTCTATTTCAAACGATTGTCGGCAATCCTCTCGGGCCGCAACCTGCCTGGCGGATTAGTACATGCCGCCCATGCCTCCCATGCCGCCCATTCCGCCCATGCCGCCCATGCCGCCCGGCGGCATGCCGGCCGGCATCTCGTCCTCTTCCTTGGGCACTTCCGTTACCAGGCAGTCCGTGGTCAAGAGAAGAGTGGCAACGCTTGCAGCATTCTGCAGCGCCGAGCGCACAACCTTCGTCGGGTCTATAATCCCCGCCTCAACCAGATCGCAGTACTCTTCCTTCTCCGCATCAAAGCCGTAGCCTTTTTCGCCCTTCTCAAGCACCTTCTTGAGAACGACCGGGCCCTCGTAGCCCGCGTTCTGGGCAATCTGCTTGATTGGCGCGGAAAGCGCCCTGCGTACAATATCCACCCCTATCTTCTCATCGCCTTTGGCCTTCCTGACCCCCTCAAGCGCCTTTATGGCGCGCAGCAGCGCCACCCCGCCCCCGGGGAGGATTCCCTCCTCGACCGCAGCCCGGGTCGCGTGGAGAGCATCCTCGATACGCGCCTTGCGCTCCTTCATTTCCGTTTCCGTAGCTGCCCCGACCATTATCTGCGCGACGCCGCCCGCCAGCTTGGCCAGCCGCTCCTGTAGTTTCTCCCTGTCGTAGTCGGAGTCGCTTGCTTCGATTTCATTTCGTATCTGGCTGATGCGGGCATCAACATCCGCCCTTGAGCCTGCACCCTGAACGATTGTGGTATTCTCTGAGGTAATTGTGATTTTCTTGGCGCGCCCCAGGTCGCTTATCTGGATAGACTCGATGTCAATGCCGAGGTCTTTGAATATCGCCCGCCCGCCGGTCAAGAGAGCAATGTCCTGCATCATCGCCTTGCGCCTGTCGCCGTAGCCGGGCGCCTTCACCGCGGCGCAGCCGAACGTGCCGCGAAGCTTGTTGACAACCAGGGTCGCTAACGCCTCGCCCTCCACATCTTCGGCGATTATCAGGATGGGCTTGCCCGCCTTGGCGATTCGCTCAAGCAGGGGGATAAGCTTCTTTATGTTGGATACCTTCTCCTCGTGAATCAGGATATACGGGTTTTCAAGCACGACCTCCATGTCGTCCGGGTCGGTAATAAAGTGCGGCGAGAGGTATCCACGGTCAAACTGCATCCCCTCGGTCCACTTCAGCTCTGTTTCGAGGCTCTTGCCCTCATCAACCGTTATCACGCCATCCTTGCCAACCTTCTCCATCGCCTCGGCAAGAAGCTTGCCTATCGCTTGGTCGTTGTTGGATGCGATTGTCGCAACCTGCCTTATTTCCTTCTTCCCCTCGACAGGAGTACTCATTTTCGCAAGCTCATCAACAATCGCATCGACCGCAAGCGCAATGCCGCGGCCCAGGCTCATCGTGTCC
>CAYWBA010000136.1:0-8321 GCA_964455955.1 uncultured Planctomycetota bacterium
CAGGCCGAGTAAGAACAGGCCGCGCTTGAGATTGAAGGTCATATTCAGGACGTAGTCCTGCCAGTCGTCATCGCCGACCATGAACCTCCCCATGTCCTCTTCGTCGTGTGTACCGCGAATCACGCCGTTTCGAACATCCCAGACACCGCCATCCGAACTCCACGACCCTCCCCCGCCGGTCGGAAGGTCTTCCCAGGGCAGGGCGTTTTCAAGCAAGGCCTGTTTCCCATGCCCCTGAGCTTCTTTGTGGAGGTTTTCAAGATACTCGGCGAGGGCTGTCTCATAGGGCGTGTCTTTCAAGCTCGTCGGCATTCGCGCGTGCACGTATTCGAGAGCACCTTTATAGTCGCTTACACTGCGGAATGAGTCGGTATTGTGAACGAAAACCTCATACTCGTGCTTGGCGGCAGTGTATTTTGTAACTTCGCGGAGCTCCACTCTAACTTCCTGGGCAGCTTCGCTTTCGCCAAACTCTTTCAGGAAACGCTCAAGAGTCCGCTGCGCCTTTTCATAACGCTCAGCATCCACCAGGTCACGCGCCTGGTCGAGCACTTTCTTGAGCCGCTTGAGAGCTTTCGATTCGAACTTCCGGCGCGCAGCCTTGAGTATCTTCCGTGCATGTTTCTCCGCAGGCGTACCGGGCGCTCTGGCTTCAATCTCGTAAGCCATCTCCTGGATTGACTCGAGGTCGGAAGGGTCACTTGCATAAAGAGACTCCAGCTTGGCGAGCATCTTTCCGGCAAGCTTCTCCGACTTTCGTGCCTGGTCTTCTTCAGAGAGTTCCTCGGAGCGGTATCTGCTGGAAGGCGTCCGGCGCCTGGAGCAGCCGGTGACAATCAGTACTGCAAGGGAGAGGACCAAAACGCTTGCGGTTGCAAACTTCAACATAACGCGGGCTCCTTTCTGCGCATAGCAGACTGCGGGGTGTTGCAAACCCCTGGTTGTCCCGCCGTTATGTTGTCAATTCGTCAAACGATTCTACAGTATTATATGCCAGGAAGGCAACTTTGTCAAGCATAATTATTAAAATATTGCTATTTTGGCAAGATTTAGTACAATATATGGCGGAAAGTGCAAGCACACAGGCGCAAGAAAAGCTGCTGCAAGCTATAGACAAGTGAGTGCAGCGGAGCACTCTAACCGGTGGCAGGGCAAGATATTAAGTCGGCAAGAGCGGAAGTTGTGCTACACCAGCGAGGGTTTATTTCTTCAAGTCCTGCTGCTTTTTCTCCTGCTTGTTTTTGGGCAGGAATTGCGGGCAATGCTTCTTGAGAAGTTCGAGGTAGGCAGGCTTCTGGCGTATTGGGTCAAGCTCCCTGTCCTTCATCATCCAGCCAAAGTTTTGATAGCCTTTTTCTATCGCTGTTTTTAGCGCCTCAACAGCTTCGTCGAGCTTTTTACCCATTGCGAGTGCGCAGGCAAGGTTATAGTGCATTACGGGATTTGAACCGCTTGCCTTAGCGGCACGCCGGTACCATTTCTGTGACTCGTCGTAGTCTGCTGCACGGTGGTAAAACAGCGCGAGACGTGCGTACACACCTGTTGTTTTTTTCGCCTGCTCCAACAGGGGCTTGACCATCTCGTTAAATGGTTCCTTGACGCCAAGGATAGCAAGTGCGACAGCAAGTGAATCTTTCCGTGACTCGAGCATTCTTATCCAATTATCTACTCTCGGCGTTCTGCCAACCTTTCGAAGCTCTGCGAGTTGCGCCTGAGTCTGGTCCCATAGAGACTTGAGCCGTTTGATGACCCGGTCGTCTTTTAACTCGCTCAAGGCCTCGATTACAGCTGCGGAGCCGCCATTGACAATTAATGGTCTTATGAGCGAACGGTCAAGGAGATAGAGCAGGCCCGGGACAGCTCTCGTGCCGAGCTTGACTATCTTCTCATACTGGCCGGGATAATGACCACCCCGGTCAATTTCACCAAAGAGCTTCCGCAGAATTGATTGATAAATTCTTGCAGTCACATGGTCGGGGATTGACGTTTCTGAGAGCTTGCCGGAGGCTACGAGTTTGTCAATATCGTTGAATATCTTCACCCCGTATCTCTCAATCGCCTTTGCCGCAGCTCTGCGAACTGTAAGATTTGAATCGGTAAGCATATTCAGTATATGTGGAATCGCTGCAGGGCGTTTCATCTGGCCGAGCGCCCCGACCGCGCCCATACGAAGCTGGGAGTTTTTGCTCCTGAGGGTTTCCTGAAGATACGGTATTACAGCCTCGCCTGCGCGTGCAATTGCAGCCTGTGCTTTTGTCCGGTCTTTCATGAAGCGGGAACCCAGAAGGCGGACAAAGCTTGAAATTTCTTCAGGTCTGAGAATCTTTTCGGTTTCGCTCGCCGGCGATTTTTCCGTACCAGGCTGGGCCGGGTTTTCAAGTGCAGGCTGATTATCCTGCGCGTATGCGGCACTGATAAGCAGAAGCAGAGCGACAATGACTTCCAGGCATCTCACTTTTTCTCTTCTCCCTGCTTTTCGGGCTCGGCTTCCTCGAAAGCTCCCGGGAATCTTTTACGAACGAAAGACTTGAAACGTTTGGTTGCGCGCAGGTTTGCAAGCTCGCCGTCTATTTTGACCCACTCCATGTCAGTATAGCCCTTGCCAACCCCCTTGACAAACTCGGCGTACGCCTCCTCCACCTTGTTCTGGACAGACAGGAGACATGCAAGGTTCATGTGGTCAATTCCCTGGCCGCCGAACTTCGCAATAAGCTCTCTGAGCTTCCTCTCCCCAGCCTTGTACTCCCTTGCACTGTCGTAGAACAGCGCCAGGACTGTGTAGGCCCTCT
This sequence comes from uncultured Planctomycetota bacterium, assembly GCA_964455955.1. Classification (GTDB taxonomy): domain Bacteria; phylum Planctomycetota; class SKW154; order SKW154; family DAOVDS01; genus CAYWBA01. The sequence goes on from CAYWBA010000136.1 coordinate 2,790, forward strand.
CGTAGTTTTCCTTGTTATCATAAGGACCTATACAGTCCTTGCGAAGCTGCATTTCCACCTCTTTGTAAGGCCCGTCTTCCCCCAGTATATGCAGGCTTGCAGCCGCTGTTTGCCTGAGCTCACCACTTGCCAGGGCGTACACCTTCTTAAGCGCAGGTATGGCAGCCTTATCACCCAGCTCGCCAAGCGCGGCTGCTGCATGCCTCGCAAGCGGGAGTTGCCTGTTCGCCGCAACCTCAGAAAGCGGAGGTTCCACAAACGAGCCATGCCTGGTGATTTCCTTGTACTGGCCCGGGAACTGTCCTTCTCCCTCACGGCTACCTGCAATTTTGGATAGGATATCTTTCACTTTTTTCCTGCGCACAGTATGAACAAGTAAGCGCAGGATATCACGCTTCTCCGGCGGCACTGCGGGGACGCGGGCTACCAGGATTTGCAGCCCTTTTATGTCAAGGTAATATGCCGCCTTTACCGCAGCCAAACGTGCATTGGCATCGTTGCCTATTACCGCCCCGACAACCGGGTCAGCAGCCCGTTCGGGAGAAACCTGGCAGAGCGCGCGCAACGCACAGGCCCGCTCCTGGGGATTTGCCGAGCGCGCTGCTTCTTCAAGAAAACCTGCGGCGCCAGCACCTGCAGAGACAAGCGCTTCAACTGCCGCCTCCCGGTCTGCATGGTAGCGTGAGCGCAGCATCACCACCTGTTTCCTGATGACTTTTTCAGACAAGCTCCCTTTTTCCTGCTGCCCGTATACACAGACACTGCAAAACAGCAGGAGCCCAAGGAGCAGGCCGGCCACGGTGACAGCACTACTTGGACCGCTGTATGGCTTTTTGTTTGCTGTTTTTCTCATACCAGTCAAGCCAGGGGCCTGGTTTTGAACCCAGGTCCTTTCCCACTATTACATTCAGTGCCTCGTGCGCCCTCTTAGATAATACACCTTCTACCTCAAGCAGGTCAACAAGAGGAGGGACCGACCCGGCACTTCGCAAGTACGAAAGCCTGTCTATTGCAAAAAGCTTAGAGTCTTTATCACCGTCGGCGAGGAGGGAATGAAGCACGGGAAGCGCAAGCTGCGGTGCCCTGAAGACAAGCGCCTCAACCGCCTCTATTCTTACAAGCAAGTCTGTATCAGTGGCAGTTTGTGCGAGCGCGCTGGCGGCCCCGGGCGTGCCTATCAGGCCAAGCGAACGCGCGGCCGCACGGCGCACCTTGCGCTCAGGGTCTGCCTTGAGCGCTCCGCAAAGCCTGTCTACCGCAGCCGCAGCCGAAAGCGTGCCCAGTGCCCGGCAAGCCTCAATCCGCAGTTGAGCATCTTCACTGTCAATAAGCGAAGTTATTGCCGGGATGGCAGCTTCTGACTTCAACTCAGCAAGTTTTCTCGCAGAGAGAAGTTTTGCCTCATAATCGTTCTCCTTCAGGCTGTCTGTCAGCCACTGCTCCTTGGTCTTGTCGTGGTTGTTTGCCCACCACCTTTCCCAACGGCGAACTGCCGCCTCTCGCTCCTCCGGTAATGCGGAAGGCTTGAAACGGAAAAACATGTCTGTCTCTCTAACCAGGTTCTTGTGGAAGATATAACGAGCTTTCGGGTCAGGTGAGCGCAAGCCTTTGATAAGCGCTCCAATCTTGTCCTCTTTCGTATCGCGAAGGCTGGGAGAGAGGTGAGAGAACGAGGTTCTGCTCTCGCCGAGCCTGTACTGGCTTACCAGAAACCCCGCTGCAACTCCGGCTATTACAATAAGAACATATTTCAACATCGGTCGCCTGGATAAGGCTATTCTCCAGCCCTCTTCAAACTGCTGGCGAACCTGCAGTCTGAAAAAATCGAATTGTATTGCTTGTAGAACTCCGCGGAAACAAGGAAGGTGACCACAAAGGTATAATCGTTGGTCCTTTTCTGAACAATCTGAACTATCTTTAGCTTGCTGGGCGGCCCGCACGTCCCAAACAACTCGTGCTCCCGAATCTCACTCTCAGAGGCACCGAAAATGGCGCTGTAGACTGGTGAAAAACCGGGAAGCTCGGCCCTGGCGCATGCAGTGCCAAGCTCGGCCTGCTTCTTGAAGTCAACAGGCGGTGTCTTCACAGCGACTACGCACATGCAGGCGCAAGCCTCCTCATCGGGTGCGGAGAAAGCTAACATGTTTGTTTTCACAAGCTTCTTCCAGCCCGCAGGAAGCTTGAAAGAGAACTCCCAGCCACCTTCTTTCAAAAAGTGGCGAACCTTTCGGTAAGAGTCGGGCGGTGCAAGCCTTCTGGGCCGGACTATCTGCCGCGGCAGTGATATAATCTTTTCACCCAGACCCGAGAGTTCAGCATCCGTAAGCACAAAGCCGTGCCGGCCATACTCTGAAAGGTTTTTTGGACTTATCACCCTCTCTATGTATCTCTTCCAGATGGTTACAGACCCGCGGGGATAGCCGACAACAACCACATTTTGGTCCTCACCGAGAATGTAGCCATATATATGGTTGCCGTTACTCAGAACGACCATTCCAGCGAAAAGCTCAACGCAGACCGCAACACCTGCAATTGTCAGAAGGAGAACAAGTATCTTACTCTTTTTCTTCCTCATTTTCTTCCTTATCTTCTTCCTCATCCCTTTCCTCGCCGAAGGCTGTCTGGTAGGCCTCGGAAAGTGTTCGGCGCACAACGCGAGTATAAGCTTCAACCGGTGCCAGGCCGGTTCCCTGCGGAAGCTCCACTTTTTCCGGCCCAATTATTATTGTGGGTAACTGGTCCACTTGCCGCTCTGCGCCCGGACTTTGCTCAGGGGCCTGCGCCAGTCCGAGCATATCAACCACCAAGTAGTCGTAAATTCTCCTTACCTGCGGCACGTGCTGCACAGACAGTATGCATGCAAGGACAGCAAAAAGGAGAAAAAAAATGGCAAGCAAGATAGGACTTGTCCGTGCCTTTTCCCTGATAGCCTTGGGCAAGACCATCTTCCTGTGCTTGCGCGTATATTCTCTTGGCTTCGGCTTTTCAATCACGGAACTGCCGTCGAGGTACGAGTGCGCTTCCATCAGAGGCGCCTCAGGCTGCAACGCGGCTCCAGGCCGGCTTTCAGGCTCTGCCTCCGGTCTCGGGCCCTCAATAATCATTGGGGGCAGGCTTTTCTCAGTCTCAAGTTCATCAAGCGGCACGCTCATCTGAGGCTTCGGCGTCTGCGGGGCAGGTGAGGGCGGTGCCACCGGTGTTGTCTCTTCAGGCGGCTTCCATGCAGGCGCTTTCTTGACCCTGCCCGGCCTGGGCCTTTCCTCCACCCCCCTCCTGGGCGCAGCAGGGGGCGCAAGCCCGGGACCGCTCTCCTTTCTGCCCGGGAGACCGAAATCGAGGTCAAAGTCGAAATCGTCGGTAGGTCTTGCCGCCGCCGGGGATGGCACAGCCGGCGCTGCGGGCTGGGCTACCGGCTCAGGTTTTGCCTCAGGCCTATCAAGCGTAATCACCGTTTCCTGCAGTTCCTCGGGAATCGGTGCTTCCTTAGGAAGCTTTTCTGCAGGAGCCTCTCCGAATGGAATTACGCCCTCTTCATCGCTGAGTACTCCGGAAAACTGGCTCCCCTTCTCTATGAGAGGTCTATCACCCTCTTTCTCACCTTCCGCCTGAGGTGCGGCAACAAAGCCTCTCTGCCGCAAAACAACTCTGTCGCTGTGCGGCAGCAGAACGATAAGCTCACCACGCTTATCGCGCTCAATTCCCTCAACTCCCGCCATTTCAGAGCCGGGGCTGTTTGAGCCATCATTCTGGCCGGCAGTGTTTTCTCTACTTGCCTGCTCCACGCTTCAGACCCTTCTCGCCGCCTGTCGCATAGACGTGCTGCTTAAGAAGCCACTTCCTCCAGCGCTTCTCAAATTCCTCAAGCGACATTGTCAGGTACTTCTCAATATCTACTTTATCATACCCTTCTTCTTTCAACGCCGCAAGGTAGGACTTGAAAGCAAACCTGCTGTTCCTGCCGCTGTGCTGGCTCCAGTAGATAAAAGCCCACGCCGTCAGCCGGTCGTTCTCGGTAAGCGAATCCCTCTCTTCGATGGCTGAAACCCTCGCTATCTGCGGTAACTCCGTGGATTCTATGAGCGACTGTACCTTCTCCAGTTTACCTGTACTGTAGCCTGTTATTCTCAGGACGCCTTGATTTCCGCCGCCAACTGCTACCTCTTCAAAAAACAAGACCAGTCCCTCGTGAAGCCACAACGGAAGCTCGGGCATAAAGTCCGTGAAGAATACCCGCGCCTGCGCACGAAACAATCTGCTGAAAAATTTCTTGTCTCCCTCACGATAAAGCACGACTATCTGCCTACTTGAAGGCAGAAAGGCACTGTTGTCGTCCACTATAGCGTCGGTGTAAGGTGCGACCGCACGCCTGAAGCTCAACTCATCTTCAACTATCAAGACGTTGGTCAGTTCGGGCAGGTCCTTGAGTCGAGGTTTCAGCGCCTTCAGCATTGCCATGTAGTAAGTTTCCATAGCGGTAATAACCTTGTCGAGCTTGTCTTTTGGCAGAGCAGTAGCATAGCGATAGTTGGATGAGGCCAGAAAGTCTTTCGGTTTCTCAGTAATGCCGATTACTGGTCCCTTTTTTCCTGTTGGAGTTACAAGGCTTCTCTTGACAGGCCCTTCGTAGGTTGTCCTGCAACCGCACAGCACGCTCATGGCAAAAACGAGCACCCAGCTTGTAGCTAACTTTCTCAACACCGCGTCCCGCAGTTAATTGCACACACTTCAGGTAGGAGAGCAGGAAGTCGTGTCGCAGGAGGACGATTTGGTTGACTTACCTGCAGAGGAGCCGCCGACACCGAAGGTGCCGAACTTGCGTTCCAACTGCTTGGAATCGCATTTTTCGCATTTCTTCGGCTCACCACTTGTCCCCATGACAAGGACATCGTATTGGTGGCCGCATTTCCTGCACCTGTATGTGTAGATGGGCATCCTCGTATCCTCTTCTTATCAGCTTCCCATTCCACAATAAGATTAACAGCACCGAGTTGAAAAGTCAACAGGCAAATACATCAGAGGCCCGCACCGGAGCCCGCACCAGAAAAATTTCTGGTTCAGGTTGACAAAGCCGGCTTGGTTGTTGTAGTATTTCGCGCCGTGGGGCAATTAGCTCAAGAAGGGCGATAGCAACTTGGTGCTCTCACGCAAGTTGTGGCAATTCTACATGCCTCGGTTCCGTATTGGTTCCACAAAACCGTTGAAGATGACGTCTTTTGATTCCAGATCGTGGCGCTATCTGTATGCATCCGACAGGACTTCCATGACCGCGTTACGGTGTGGTTAACAGCCACTTAGAGCCGAAAATCCTAAGTCCTTGATTTCAAGGGGGTTGCGACGCAAACCCTTGAAGTGCAGAGACTTGAAAACCGAACTTGCAGAACATGCACAGCGCAAGTTCGGCATGTTCGGCGTCCCAATGGTTGTCACTAAAAGAGAAGTCAAGAAACAAAAGCAAGCTGCTCCCAGAGTACTTCGCATTTCTCTGCACCCAGATGATCTTTTTCTACCAGAAGAAATTCCGTGCCATTTCCT
>CAYWBA010000137.1:0-4225 GCA_964455955.1 uncultured Planctomycetota bacterium
GGAGCAGGGTTTTTCCTTAGCTGATGCGTGGCCTCACCGGAAGAAAATTCAAATATAGTTCTCGACTTTGATTGCTGTTTTCGGTATAGAAATATCGAAATACAAGCGTTCCCAGCGGGAGCCATGAAGAAACTGTTCGAAAATCTTGGCAGGCGTGTTATAACATCCGTACGCAATGCAGGCTACGGATGTCTATTGCTGTTTGAGTCTGTTTACTGGCTCAGGGCGTTTTTTAGCAAGTTCCGCGAAATCATCCGCCAGATGTACGTCGTCGGCGTGCAGTCGCTGCCTGTCACGCTGATAGTAGGTGTATTTGTGGGATTTGTGCTCGCTCTTCAGACCGGTCTTTCGCTCAAGCCATTTGGGATGCAGGACCTCATAGCACAGATTGCGGTCGCGACGATGACACGCGAGATGGGCCCGCTTATGACCTCTATTATCCTTGCGGGCCGGGTCGGCTCCGCCATGGCGGCCGAAATCGGCTCGATGAAAGTCTCCGATGAAATTGAAGCGCTTGAGGTCATGTCCATCAACCCGGTTAAGTTCCTCGTAATGCCCCGTATAGTCGCGCTAACTGTCATGTGCCCTATTCTTACCGTATTTGCCAATGCCATAGGCACAGTCGGCGCAGCAGTCGTTGGTAACCTTCAGATAGGGGTGTCCTACTACCAGTTTTACAGAGACGCAGCTGATTTTCTTCTCTTCAAGGATATTTACTGTGGCCTGTTTAAGAGTCTCGTGTTCGGCCTGACCATAGCAGTTGTAAGTTGCAGTCAAGGGCTGCGGACTACAGGCGGCACGCAGGGCGTGGGGGAATCAACCCGCAGGGCAGTTGTCACTTCACTGCTGCTTATCCTGATTCTAAACTACTTCATGACAAGTTTGATATACAGGCTGTTCTACTAAGCGGACCGCCGCTTTGAGCAGAAAAGCGGCCGACCTGGATACCTGCGGCGCGGTTAAAGAATGAATGCCGCGGGAGGTTCGACAATGGCTATGATTGAGCTAAAAGGTATCTGGAAGCGACTTAGCGGCTGGGATGTTCTGGCCAATATGAATCTCTCCGTGAAGGAGGGGGAAACGTTCGTGATAATGGGCCGGAGCGGTATCGGCAAGTCTGTCACGCTAAAGCATATTGTGGGGATTATGAAGCCGGACCGGGGCAGCGTAATTGTTAATGGTGTCAGTGTTCCAGACCTGTCGCGCAGGGAGATTGAAAAGTTTCGCGAACAATTCGGCTACTGTTTCCAGTCCAATGCACTGCTTAACTCCTTGTCGGTTGCTGAAAACGTGGCCCTGCCGCTTCGCGAACACGAGCACCTTTCTGAGCAGGAAATTCAGAGGCGCGTAAGCAAGCGTCTGGAAATCCTGGAGCTTGCAGGTACTGAAGACCTTTCGATAGACTCGCTTTCAGGCGGCATGAAGAAGCGCGTGGCTGTGGGGCGCGCTGTTATCAGGACCCCAAAAATCATACTTTACGATGAGCCCACCACCGGGCTTGACCCTGTTACCGCGGCAGCTATCAGTATAATGATTCGTAGTATCCAGAAGGAGCTCGGGGTCACCTCCGTGGTTGTTACGCACGACCTCGAAACTGCGTACTATGTAGGCGACAGAATCGGGCTGTTGCATGCGGGCCGCCTTATTCAGGCTGGCAGTCCTGAGGAAATAAAGAACTCGGACGACCCCGCAGTCAAGCAGTTCATCAACGGTGAGTCGGAAGGCCCAATGACAGACGCGGATTATCAGCCTGCCGACATTTCTGACAGGCCCGAGGGGGGCCAGGGTGATGCGAAGTTTGCAAGTTGAGAGGACTTGAAATGGGCTCGGAAATCAAAGTTGGATTAGTCTTCTTCCTGGGCATGGTGATTCTCTTTGTGATGACCGTGGTCGTGAGTGACCTTTCGTTTTTCCCGGGAGGCTACACCTTCCCGGTCTATTTTGAGAATGTCGCCGGCCTTGAGAAGGGCAACCGTGTGCTACTTTCTGGCGTAAATGTTGGCACTATTGGCGATATAACAATCGAGAGAGGCCGTGTCTGTGTCGTTATTCGCATTGACAGGAGCGACATATTCATACCTGCCGACTCCGAGGTGGGCATCGAGCAGGCCAGTCTTCTGGCCGGCATGCAGGTCTCCATTGTCGCCGGGAAGTCCGACCAGCCGATAACGGAGATTAAAGACAAGCAGGGCGTGCCGCCGATTTCGTTCACAAAGTCTATTTCTGAAGCCGCGGACTCCGCCAAAACCGCTATTGACGACATTCGTTCGCCGCTTACAGAGACAATTGAGAATCTCAGAAAAGTCACTGGGGAAATAAAAGGGGGCGATGGCACTGCCCACAAATTCATTTATGAAAAGGAAATCTATGAGAACATCCGCGTTGCCTCCGAAAAGCTGAAGAACGTGCTTACCGAAATAGATAAGGGCGAAGGGGCTCTCGGGATGTTCCTCAAGGATGGAGAAGTTGCCGAAGACCTCAAAACAACGTTGAAAGACATCAAGGAACTGGTTGCTGGCCTGAAAAAAGGTGAGGGGACAGCAGGCAAATTCCTCAAGGATGACGAAGTCTACGAGGACATACGGGGTGTTGCACGTGACGCCAAGGAAGCTGTTGCCGCTATTAAAGAAGGTGTTACGGGCAAGAGCATGGTGGGCCGCCTCCTTTCCGAGGAGTCCGGCCAGCTTTACTCAGACCTCAAAGACACTGCCTCGGAAGCCAAGAAGTTTCTCGGCCGGCTTAATGAAGGCAAGGGCATCGCCAAGCTGTTTTCCTCTGATAAGGTATATGACGACATAGAGGCGATTACCAGCAACCTGAAAAAGGTCTCAGAGAAGCTCACCTCGACGGATAATACCTTGGGGAAAATTCTCAACGAAGCAGGACTCTACGAAAAAGCTGAAAAGGTCATGGAAGACGTTGAGGAGACACTCGGCGTGGCGGCCCGCATGCGGGTCGAGGTTCACCTATCTACATTCAGTTCATACGAGCCTTTTGAGCAAATCCGCTACCAGATGCATCTCAAACTCTGGCCGCATGCAGCCCGTTATTTCCTCCTCGGAGGTACGTTCACAGACATGGGCGACGACTCACCCCTTATAGACGTGGACCCTGATTACGAGCGCAAAGGCAAGTTAATAGGAAATGCTGATTTCCAGCTTGCGTGGGTTCTCGGCATTGGCGGCAAGGGCGAAAAGAACAAGGAAGAACAGGCCAAGGATGAAAAAAAGAGCAAGGAATACCCGGCTTACCTGACCCTGCGTACCGGGCTGATTGAGGGCCGTATAGGCGGCGGGTTCGACCTCGACTTCTGGCGATACTTCCGGCTTACCGGCGAAGGACGTGACCGCCACAGGCGCGAGGGGGATTACTTCGAGGATATTCGCCCTTTCTATGCCCGAGCCTACCTTTCCATGAAATTCCTCAACAACTTTCGTATATATGCCGGTGCCGACAACATCGCTGACAAAGCCGTATTCTCATTCGGCTTTAGCTTGATGTGGGAAGACAAAGATATAAAAGGGGTACTTGGCCTGGCTACCATCGGCCAGTAGTACATCTTTTGTAAGACTGCTCCAGGACTCCGGGTCAGGAACCAAAAAATAGCTTGACATTTGGAGAATTGCCCTGTAGCATATTTTGCAAAGAGTCGCTGGGAGGAAGAAACTATGAGAGTACTTGCCGCCTTGTGTGCAGGAACAATAGCAATACTTCTGTGTATTTGCGTGATTGCCCAGGAGGTTAGTGGTCCGGAACTTGAGAAGCAGCTCGATGAGCAGAGCAAATACAATGAAAAATGGCTTGGCGGGCCGAAGGATATCTGGTACCTCGAGTTCAGCCACGAAAAAATTCAGCCGATAAGGATTTGTCACGAAGAGGGCGAGATAGAAGTTTACTATTACATGCGTTATACCCTGAAGAATGTTCAGGATGTTGACCATGAAGTCAGCATCCGGATAGGCGCTTGGAGTGACAAAAAGCCATGCCCAAACAAGTGGGACGATACGCTCAAGCGTTACCGCCATGTGTGCGACCTGAAGTACCGCGATGTCTACCTGCCGGAAGTGGTGCGTGCGGTGCAGAAAAAGTACTTCTTGCAGAAGGCAAACAACGGCCGCGGCCTTCTTAGCCTGGCGGAAGTCACGCAGCCCAAGGAACTCGGTAAAGAAACCGTGGTAGGTGTACACGCCAATGAGACAGGGATTAACTCAGCCGTGATCAAGGC
>CAYWBA010000137.1:4235-8298 GCA_964455955.1 uncultured Planctomycetota bacterium
CCGGTGAGACCTGGGAGTGCGTGGCTGTCTTCAAGAGAGTAAGCCCCGAGATGGACTATCTTCGTATATTTGTCAGCGGCATGACCAATGACTTCTATATACTGACGCACCTGGACGCCGAGAAAGTAAGGGAGTACCGCGGATTCGACTTGGTGCTTATGCGTGACGGCGAAATGATCCGTTGCCGTTCGGAAGAGCGCCTGAACGAGGTGCGCATGTTCATTCGCAATGTTGCCGGCCTGCTTGACGAGCGCATTGAAAAGCTGGAGAAGGTACAGGAGATTTCAAAGTCCAAACACACCGCAATTGAGTCAAATCAGCGTCTCATAGTCGAGAAGGTCTATGAAATTACGTATATGCGCCTCGGGGATGAGTTTTATGTCACTAACGACTGGGTGGAGCTTGTCGGCGACCGATGGTTCGATTGGATAAGGGTCGCTGACGAGGACCTCATGCATGAGCCGGTTGATATTGACAACCCGCCGGGTGCAATCGGAGGGTAATTACTTAGCTCCTGCAACAAACAAAAGGGCCCGGGTTTATCCGGGCCTTCTTCTTTGAGTCTGGTTTGCGAAAGAGCCTTTCTACGAACTGCCTCGGTGCGCCAGTGCGGCTGCCACGAAATCCCTGAACAGCGGGTGTGCTGCTGTCGGCTTGGACCTGAACTCAGGGTGGAACTGCACTGCTACAAACCAGGGATGGTCGGCAATCTCGACTATCTCGACAAGGTTGCGTACAGGCGAGAAGCCGCTCAGGACGAACCCCTTGCTGGTAAGAAGTTCGCGGAAGGAGTTATTGAACTCGTAACGGTGGCGGTGGCGTTCATGGATTTCTTTTGCCCCGTATGCGGCATGTGCTTTGCAGTTTTCTGCAAGGGTGCAGGGGTAAGAACCCAGGCGCATGGTTCCCCCCATTTTCTTGCCTAAGAATTCCTTTTGTTCTTCAAGCAGGCTGATTACCGGGTGGGGTGTTGCCTTGAAGAACTCGGTCGAGTTGGCATCTGCCAGGCCGCAGGCGTTCCTGGCAAACTCGATTGCGGCAACCTGCATGCCAAGGCAAATTCCGAAATAAGGCACTTTATTTTCGCGTGCATACCTGGCACTGGCAATCTTGCCTTCGATACCCCGTTCGCCAAAGCCACCGGGTATGAGGATTGCATCCACATCGTGCAGGTTGGCCTCGGCGCCTATTCGTTCCACATCTTCGGAGTTAACTCGCTTGATTTCGACACGGGCGTTGTTCGCAATACCGGCGTGGGTGAGTGACTCGTATATTGACTTGTAGGAATCGGGCAGCTCAATGTACTTGCCGACAACGGCAACTCTACAAACGTGCGACGGTGATTTTATGATTTCAAGCATTTCTCTCCAGTCGTCGAGATTCGGTTCAGGCCCCTGGAGGTTGAGCAATTCAATGATCTGATTATCGAGTTTTTGGCGATGTAGAATTAGCGGGACCTCGTAAATGGTGTAATCAACATCCTTTTCCTCGAAGACCGCCTCGCGCCGCACATTGCAGAACAAGGAAATCTTCTCGCGGTGTTCCGCCGACATGGCTACCTGTGACCGGCATATTATGATATCTGGTTGTATACCGATCTCGCGAAGCTTGCCGACCGAATGCTGGGTCGGTTTTGTCTTGAGCTCTCCTGACGTCATGAGGTAGGGCAGGAGGGTGAGGTGAATATTGATGCAGGAGTTCGGCGGCTCTTCAAGCCGGAGCTGGCGAATCGCTTCAAGGAAAGGCAGGCCTTCAATATCGCCGACAGTACCGCCAAGTTCTGAGATTATTATATCGTGCTGCTCCTGGACGACTGTGCGAATCAGGCGCTTTATTTCATCTGTAACGTGCGGCACAACCTGGACCGTTTTGCCCAGATAATCGCCCCGGCGCTCCTTGTTTATTATGTTATAGTAGACGCGGCCCGTGGTGAAGTTGGAAACTTTGCTGAGCTTGCAGTTGGTGAACCGCTCGTAGTGGCCCAGGTCGAGGTCGGTCTCGGTGCCGTCGTCTGTTACGTAAACCTCGCCGTGCTGGAACGGGCTCATTGTGCCCGGGTCCACGTTGAGGTACGGGTCTATTTTCTGAATGGCAACATTAAAGCCCCTTCGTTCAAGCAGCATTCCAATAGATGCGGAAGTTAGACCTTTTCCAAGCGAAGATACAACTCCACCGGTAACGAAGATATACTTGGGCATGTGGAACTAACCAAATCCTCTCTTTTTGTTGAGATTATTCAAGCTCTTTTCTGAGCTGCTCCATTCTTGCTTTTATGTCTTCGTCGTACCCCCCCAGGTCGAAGAACTTCTTGTAATGACGGAGCGCTCGGCGTTTGTTGCCCTTGCTGTCGTAAATCAGGCCAAGCCCCAGATGCGCCTCCTTCAAATCAGGCATAATCTTCAGCGCTTGCAGGTATGCTTCGAGCGCTTCGTCGTTATCTCCCTTGTTGAGCAGTGCGACTGCAAGATTGTTATATGCAATTGCGTCGCGGGGGCTGAGTTCGACCGTCTTTCTGTATTCGGCAATTGCCTTGTCATACTTCTCGCGCAAATCATAGAGCCTGCCGAGATTATAATGCGCGTCGATGTAGTTTGGAATTATCTTTGTTGCTTTAAGACAGGCACTCATAGCCTCTTGCTGTTTCTCAAGCTGTGTGTAAACCACGCCAAGGTTGTTGTACGCCTCCGCGTATTCCGGGTAAAGCTTTACAGCCTTTTCGTACTCTTTAACAGCCGCGCGGTACATCTCGTTCTCGTTTCCAGCGCCGATGCCTGTAAAAGTGAAGAGCCAGCCAAGCTCAAAGTGCGGCGCGGCAAACGCCTTGTCCGCCTTTGCCGCTGCAAGGAAGAGTTCTATTGCCTTGTCGAATGTTTCTTCCGTCTCCCTAAACTGCAGCCCCTTACAGTACTTCTCGTAAGCGTTTGGGCTGTCGGTAAGGTTTTTGGTTATGGCTTCGTGATTGGCTGCCTTCTTCCCCAGTGCCTTGGCAGCGTCAAGCGCGAGTTCCGCAGTTACCGAGACGGCGGGCCCGGTCTGCGAAAGCACAGGTTCGAGAGATTTCCCTGTTTCCGAGTCCACGAGCCGCAGTTCCACCTTGACGCCTGTCGGCGCTTTCCTGTAGCTGCCCACAAGCACTTTATGCGCCCCAAATGCCCTGCCGATTTTCGCCGCCTCTTTCGGGTCAGACACTTCTTTTTGCTTGAGGCCGAGCTCGTTCTTTACGCGCCTGAAGTTTGCAGCGTCCATTACGACAAGGCCGTTGTGTCGCAAGAGCCGTCTTGTAAGGGATGCGTGTATTCCGAACCCTACCCAGTCCAGCTCTTTGTCACCTGTCTTGTTGGCAAATCCCGCAACGACGATGCGCGGCATGGCAGAACCTTCCTGCGCCTCAGCGCTGCTCAGGGCAGCCACGAATGTTAGGGCGATCGCAAGATACTTGAGCATTTCTTGTCTCCGTCAGTTAATCATGAGGATCAAAAAGAGCTTACGCAGCCACAAGTCTTTTGTCATTAAGACCCCGGCGCCCGCGGCGCAGCAGGCGATTTCAACCGCTTCTCTTGCCAGTACGGCTCTCCAGCCGCGTTTCGGCTTCCCGGCAGGCAGGCCTAACCTTGGCAGCCACCTGTGGACGCGCTTGCAGTAGCTTTCGTAATCCTCGCCGAATTGCAGTTTCAAAGCACCTTCTTCTCTCTTTATGATTGAGGTGTACCTTATGCCCGCATAAACCAGGAATGCGGGAATTATCCACAAAACTTCCGAAATTACCAGAAGCCCCATCACGATGAGGATATTGGCAACGTACAACGGGTTCCTGAATATAGTATACGGGCCTGATGTGGTTAGAGTTTTAGTTTTGTTTTCTGAAACTCCTGCTTTGCCGCAGTGTTTCATAGACCACGCTCGCAGGTAGAACCCGCTGAGACTGAAAAACGCGCCGACAGGCCACAAAATATGCCTGTACTGGCCGGACGTACCCCAGATACAGAATAGCGCAATGAGGGCAAACGGCAGAAAAATATCAAGCCGCTCCCTCACAATTTTTCTGCCTGCTTTTGCTAAACCT
>CAYWBA010000138.1:0-8259 GCA_964455955.1 uncultured Planctomycetota bacterium
ACAGTTTCAAATGGTAACCTGATCTTGTGATATAAAGGAATTAGCATTATATCGGGAATAAAACGTGTTTCTCCACTAGCATCCATGCTCGGCCATGAACATGTCAGGCCACCATCCATGATTTCCATACGCGCAAATGGCCCTATTTGATCATCATGAACATATATTTTATCAATTCGCATTGCCCTTAGAAGAAAACCTGTTTTGGGAAATGGTTCTGGTTGAGTCCCTCTCAGGTTGAATCCCGTTGTCACGATGGCATGAAATCCGCGCAAATAACCAAGGCCCTTAGGATCTCTTTTACTTTCAACGATAGCTCCCGTTAAAAGAACAGGAATTTGGCAACTTAAATATGCGTATAATGTAGATGCAAGAACATGCTTATCTGTTGCTTTTATCAAAAGTGGTTCCAAATCAACACTTTTTATTGTATACGCCATTTGTTCAGCATTCAATCCGTAATTAGGTAATATCCTCGTTTGTGAAACCCAGTGTTCCGTCGCGGTTTGAGTAATCTTAACGGGAGAAGGAATGGTGTGCTAAAAAAGTTTCCCAGTCCCTTGAAAGGCAGTCCATAATGCGCTTGTTGCGCAAGCTGCAGCAACTCTATCTTGTTCCTGAAAAGCCAATGTTTCGACTGACAAGCCAATTCCAAATAAATTTACTGGGTATTTTCGTGTAATCGGAAAATTACGTCCCTCAGGGCTTGCGTGATATGTTTTCAAGCATGTTCTTCCAATAATAGTTTCAGGAAGAGGCTTGACAACAATAAACCCCAGATAGGAGCCTTTTAACTGATCAATCTTTGTGTCGCTGACATTTTCTAAAATATAATCAAAATCTTCCTTGCTGAAAGTTTCAGTGAAAAAATGTAACCGACTACAAAACCGATCATACCTGTAAAAACATCGAACGTAATAAGCAGCAAAATCTTCAAGAAAATCACGGTCCACATAAATCTTTTCTACAATAATAGTTTTCGCTCCGAGTTCTCTAAAATATCCTTCGAAGTAGGTCGAATGTATTTTTCCGTGAATGTAAGACTCAGATGCTTCAGAGCGGTCTGCAAGTAGTTTGATTAAGGCATCTATAGAATATTCTATAACTTCATAGTCCATCGGACTTGGGGCCTTACAGTGTGACAGGTTTAAGCAGAGACTGGCGGTCGACGCGGCTAGCTTCCCGTAATTGCTTATTTGCATTTTGTGCTAGCTGAATAGCTTCTTTTAGTTGCGTAACACCTTCAGGAGTTTCGATATATTTTTTGAGGTTTTCGATTTTCTTATCGAGTCTTATAGCTTCCTCTCTTTTCCCTTTTTTTGCCATACATTCCTCCTTCAATAGGGCAAGCCAAGAAGTCGAATGAACACTACAGTTAAATCGTACTATGATCAGTACGGGCTATCACTGACCAAGAACCACTTTTCACCATCATGCCTATTTTGCTTCTTTTGTAGCAGATGTCAATACCATATACAAAAAAAAACACATCTATTTTGATGTAGCACTAATGAGCAAAAATCCATTAAATAGGATACAGGGCTTCCTGTTTCAGGAAGCCCTGTATCCTTCTTAATTCAATGATGTTCCCTCAAATTTAGATGCTTGTCAAGTAAAATATGGAGAAAAAATTTACCTGCTGCGACTCACGACTAATTGTCAGCCACGCCAATCGGACTGACAAGAAGGATTCCTCTTGATACAAGAACTGTGTCTTCCTGACGAGATGTGTGACTTTTATTTGGGGCGGATTTAGATTTTTTATTCCGTGTTGCGGGCAAATGGGGGGGGGCGGGGCAAATAATGAGGACATGGGACTTCAAAGGAAGAAACGCCAGTTGCAAAGTTGCAGTTATGTAAGTAGAATTCACATCATGCTTGCAGGTATTGACATAGTTGCTACAACGCTTGGTGCCGCGCGTCCCGTCCCAATTCTCAGCCACGGCGGCCGAGATACAGCTTTCCATATCTACCCGAGCTCCCGCTTCGGCTTTCCGCTGTCCCTGGCTGAATTTGAAAGAACTGACGGAAACCACTGCTATGCCTTCTATGCTGCTACCATAGGTAGTTTCCCCGGGGCCAACCCGGCGGCAATGCTTTTCGGAATTGTTGCCGGGCATAATGAAGCGCTGATTTACGACCGCTTCGGCCTTGCCGCGCACCTGACTTCGGGCAAGCCCAGGGTCATCCGAAAGAAGCTCCGCGTCGCCGCTTCTCTCGGTGAAATTCGCGCTCTTCTTTACGATTCGCCTGCCGTTCCGCTGGCCACTATTTCGGGCAAGGTCATTACCTGTCCCGCCTGCGCGGCGCAGCCTGTTAGGCTCAAGTCTTTCCTTGATGATTGGAAGCGCTCGGGATGCTCCTATATTCAGATGCTCCTCTGCCACAAGTGTAAATCTGCGGTAAACGGGCGGCAGTGGCTGGGCTCTGTTATCTGCCGCAACTGCGGCACCCGCGTCAGGGAAGATGCTCAGACATGCACTCTCTGCGGCGAATATCCCCTCGCCGCCAACCTGCCTTAGCAGGTTGAAGCGAATCGCCCTCTTATTAATCATAACCAGCCTCATAATCCTTCTCGCTTCAAAAACCTGATAAAAAGGTTCAACTGCTTTTTATTTTCAAGCGGTGCCGGGTCTATTCCTACATCGCAGCCGGAGGACGCAACTCAAAAGAGCCAATAGCCACTGAAGATGATATTTCTAAAGAGCTATCACGACAAGCGGAATCAGGCTGAAACCGCTCCGAAACAGGGTGTTAGGCTAAACGGTTTTTTTCCTTGACAGGTGGGCGCGCCGAGATGTAGTGTTGTGCCAGCACAATTACCTCGAAAGGAGTTGCGTATGGATAGACCGGCTGATGCTAAATACACCAAGACGCACGAGTGGGTCGTAGTTAAAGGGGACTTGGGAATTGTAGGTATCACTGACTACGCGGTAGAGCACCTCAGCGACCTGGTTTATGTTGAGCTTCCTCCCGTTGGAACACAGGTAGCCCAGGGCGAGGCCTTCGGCGAGATAGAGTCCGTCAAGGCTGTAATTGACCTTAGCGCGCCGGTTTCGGGCGAGGTTATTGAAATAAACGAGAGTCTGCCTGACCAGCTCGAGGTTCTTTCCGACGATACTTATGGCGGAGGCTGGATGATTAAGGTCAAGCTCTCCGGTACGGGCGATATTGAAACCCTCATGGACTTGGAGGCCTACAACAAGTTCTGTGAGACAGAGGAAGCGGGCGCTCACTAAGCGGAAAAGCTTCGTCACACATTCAGGGCGGTCAGGTTCTCTTTGCCGCCCTGTTTTCTGGACATGGCAAGAGGCTGTCAGGATGGATTACATCCAACACACAGACACAGATATAAGAGAAATGCTCAAGGCCTTGGGTGCAGAGTCGCTCGATGACCTCTTTGACAGCATCCCCGACAAGATTCGTTTCAAAGGCACCTTGAGGCTGCCCAGGCCCCATTCGGAACCAGAACTCAGAAACAGGCTCAGCGAGCTTGCTTCAAAAAACGCCAGCACCGCTTCAGGGTATGCAAGCTTCCTGGGCGGTGGCTGCTATGACCACTACATTCCCGCGCTTGTGGGCCACCTGAGCGGCCGCGGCGAGTTCTACACTGCATATACACCTTACCAGGCGGAAGCATCGCAGGGCACGCTGCAGGCCATATTCGAGTACCAGACCTGTATATGCGAGCTTACCGGCATGGATATTTCCAACGCCTCACACTACGATGGCGGTACAGCGCTTGCCGAAGCCGCTATTATGTCAACTTACTTCGCCCGCGGGCGCAAGAAGGTTGTTGTGCCCTCCGCAGTGCACCCCGAGTACCGCCAGATTATGGCGACTTATGTTAGTCCGCTGGGGCTTGAGATTGCCGAGGTCCCGTTTGCAGACGGTGCAACCGACCTTGAGGCGCTCAAGAGTGCGATAGACAGCAACACGGTTTGTGTCGTTGTGCAAAACCCGAACTTCTTCGGCTGCGTGGAAGATGTAGATACCTTCTCTGAAATTGCACACAACGCGGGAGCTCTGCTCGTTGCCTGCGTGGACCCGATATCGCTTGCTCTCTTGAAACCTCCGGGCGAGTACGGCGCGGATATCGCAGTGGGTGAGGGCCAGCCGCTCGGGTCTGAGATGGCGTTTGGAGGGCCGCATTTCGGCTTCTTCGCAGCAAAGAAAAAGTTCCTGCGCAAGCTCCCGGGCAGGATAATCGGCCAGACGGTGGACGCAGATGGCAAACGCGGCTTCGTCATGGCTTTTCAGACCCGCGAGCAGCACATCCGGCGCGAGAAAGCAACCTCGAACATCTGCACCAACCAGGCCTTAAACGCCATGCAGGCACTCATCTACATGGCCGCCCTGGGCAAAAAGGGCTTGCGGCATGTGGCGGAGCTCTGCCTGCAAAAGGCACACTACGCGGCCGACGCGCTCGCGGCCAAGGGAGCGGAGCTTCGCTTCGGCGCGCCGTTTGTACGCGAGTTTGCGGTGAAATGCCCAAAGCCGGCAGACCAGGTGGTAAAAGACCTTGCGGCAAAAAAGATTCTTGCAGGCCCGGCGCTTGGGCCTTTCTACAAAGGCATGGATGACTGCCTGCTCGTCGCGGTGACTGAGGAAAACAGCCGGGAACAAATAGACAGCTTGGCTGAAGCGCTCGCGCAGTGTGGAAGCTGACCGGGATTGGTTATGGAAGACAAACTGATTTTTGAGAAATCGCGGGAAGGGCGACAAGGCTGCGCGCTGCCGGAGCTTGACGTGCCGGCCAGAAAGCTGGAGGAAATGCTGCCGGCCCCAGCCCTCCGGACGACGCAGCCGGGTTTGCCTGAGGTCGGCGAGGTGGAGATAGTTCGCCACTTCGTGAATCTCTCGCACAAGAACATCGGGGTTGACACCAACTTCTACCCGCTTGGCTCATGCACCATGAAGTACAACCCCAAGATTAACGAGACCCTGGCCGCGCTGCCGGGAATGACCAAAATCCACCCCTACCAGCCTGAGGAGCTTTCGCAGGGCGTACTCGAGCTTATGTATCTTCTCGGCGAGTACCTCAAGGAGATTGCCGGCATGCCCGCAGTGACACTCCAGCCGGCCGCAGGCGCCCAGGGCGAGCTGACAGGCATCCTTATGATGCGGGCATACCACCTCGACCGTGGCGAGAACCGCACGCGCATGCTTATTCCCGACTCGGCCCATGGGACCAACCCGGCCTCGTGCGCGATTTGCGGGTTTGCGCCAGTGGAGGTAAAAAGCGATGCACGCGGCAACGTTGACCTTGACGACCTGGCCGCGAAGTGCGACAAAGATACTGCAGGTATCATGCTTACGATTCCCTCGACCCTGGGGCTCTTTGACGAGGGACTGCCGGAGATTGCCGAAATCCTGCACTCAAAAGGCGCGCTGCTCTACATGGATGGTGCCAACTTGAATGCAATTATGGGAATTGTAAAACCGGGTGAGGCGGGCGTTGATGTTATGCACTTCAATTTGCATAAGACTTTCTCAACCCCTCACGGAATGGGCGGCCCGGGCGGCGGGCCGGTTGCGGTCGCAGATAAACTCAAAGACTTCCTGCCAGTCCCACTCATAAAGAATACCGGCAGTGGCTATTCCTTCGAATACGGCGTTCCCAAAACAATCGGCAGGGTCAAGGCGTTCTACGGCAACGTGAGCGTAATGGTAAAGGCATTCTGCTACCTGCTCTCACTCGGGGCCGACGGGGTCAAGCGTGTAAGCCACATCGCGGTCCTTAACGCCAACTACCTTATGGAAAAACTGAAAAGATACTACTTCCTCAAGTACGACCGGCGGTGTATGCACGAGTTTGTGCTCTCCGGCAAGTGGGCAGGGATTGCGCTCAAGGAGCATGCCAAGTACGACCAGCGCGGCGTGCATCAGTTTGTGCTCTCCGGCGACTGGGCGCCAAAAGGGCAAGGCGTACGCACGCTCGATATTTCAAAAAGGCTGCTTGACCTTGGGTTCCACCCGCCGACAAACTATTTCCCGCTCATCGTGGATGAGGCGCTCATGATTGAGCCTACGGAAAGCGAGAGCAAGGAAACACTCGATGCGTTTGCGGCAGCCCTTATTCAAATAGCCCATGAAGCAAAGGAAAGCCCGGAACTCCTAAAAAACGCCCCGCAAACTATGCCGGTCAAGCGGCTTGACGAGGTCCGCGCCGCGAAGCAGCCAATCCTCCGCTATAAGCCGGAATAGTTTCCGACGCAGCAAGAAGCCTGTCGCGGGACGGCTTTTGAGGCAGCAGCTCTCCTGTTCACCTGTTCTTTGGGTTAGTAGAGCAGGCTTCGCCCGCCAGGTGTTATTTTTTCTGCTCTGTAAGTTCGAGCAGATGGTGGAGAAACTTTCTGGCGGCGGTATCCTGCGGGCTCTGCTCAAGGAGCCTGCGGTAATACCGCAGCGCTTTCCCGTAAGCTTTAAGAGAATAAGATGCGTTCCCCGCGCCGCGCAGTGCCGCCGGGCTGCCCGGTTCTCCATCAAGCGCCCTCCCGTACCACGTAAGAGATGCCTTGAAGTTCTTGCGTGCGTACTCAAGCCTGCCGGCTGCAACCGTGGCGGGCGTGTAGCCGGGGTCTATTTCGTAAGCCTTTTCGTAAGCTGAAAGAGCATTCTGGATGTCGGCCTGGGCCTGCAGTGCTTCCCCGCGGATCGCATGCGCCCGGGCGGACTTGGGGGCAAGCGCGCAAGAGGCGAGCGCGGCCTGGGAAGCTTCCTTGGCCTTGCCTGCGGCGAGGAAAGTGCGCGAAAGCTTGATGTAGGCTTGGGCCGTGGGACGGGAAGCATCAATTGCCTTCTCGAAGTGCCTGGCGGCGTCAATGTAGAAGCCCTTGTTGAAGTAGAGCGCGCCGAGGTTGTTGTAGGTTTCAGTGGTAGTGTCGCCGAGCCGCAGGGCCATTTCATACTCGTCAATAGCCTGGTCTGTTCTTCCACAGGTGTGAAGGGCGCAGCCGTAGTAAGCATGAATTCTGGGATTGTGCGGCAGACGCTGCGTGAGTTCTTTCAGGACCTGGAGCGCCGCTTCCTTCCTGCCGGATGCAATGCAGACACGCGCAAGCGCCAGGCGAATATCATTATTCTCAGGCGCGAGAACCAGGGCGTTCTCAAAGGCCGCAGCCGCGGCGGTCAGGTCGCCCGACTCCCGGTAGAGCAAGCCTATCGCGAGTAGCGTTTTGGCACGGCGTTGGGGGGCCCCGAGACTCCCGAGGTAAGCTTTCAGTGCTGCCTGCATCCGGCCTGTCTCTTTGTAAAGGTTGCCAAGGGACGCAAGAGCCAGCTTATAGTCGGGCGCAAGCTCAAGTGCCGCCAGATAGGCGGCTTCAGCCTTGTCATACTCTTTGAGGAAAAAGTGGACTGTGGCGACGTTGTAGTAGGCGGGGGCATCTTCTTGCTTGTTCAGCGCAGCGAGGAAATAGCGAAGAGCATCGCGGTACTTACCTTCTTCAAAAAGCTTGTTACCCATATCATACAGCTCTTTTCGGGACAAGGTCTCTTCCGGCTCAGGTTCGCAAGAGGGGACTGCAGATTCACCGGGCTTGGAGGGTTCCTGCTGCGGCTCTTGAACAATTTCAAGAGGTTCGGACAGCTTCAGGGCCTCAGGTTTTCCAGCTTCGGAGGTACGCTCCAGGGCGCTGCAGGAGATATGAGGCCCGACCAACACAAACAGTGCGAGTGCTGTGTAAAAAGCAACTACCACAAGTTTCACTTTTCTTCCTCTTGCTGTTGGGGTTTGGGGAGTGTGTGCAGTTCCACCTCTTCGGCGATTATGAACTCGCGGTCATCTGTGCGAAGCTTGACAAGCGGTTTCACTCCTGAGGCCTCGCACATCGCAAGGACGCCCAAGAAAGTGCCGCAGGACACTTTATCTTCACTCAGGATGCGAACAAACGGCCTGGGGGCTATTGATTCTTTGCGCACGCGGGCGCCAACCGACTTGAAAGTCTCCAGATTTCTTGCTTCTTCATGGTCGAAGTAAGGGACCTGGTCCTCAAGTATTACTACGTGGAATGGGTAGAGCGTGGGGAAGGCACCTGGGGATATGATTTCAAAAGGCAGGAACACTGGTTTCCCTTCGGGCGTGAGGGCGGCGAGGTAGATGTACTGAATTCTTTCTGTTATAAACGCATCGAGGAGAAGGCGCAGCTTGAACCATGTCAGGTTTTTGTCGGCGAACAGCAGGCATTTCTGTGACAGGTCCTGCGGGACATTGCTGTCACTGAGCCCCCTTATTGTGATATTCCCTTGCGCGTCAAC
>CAYWBA010000139.1:0-8257 GCA_964455955.1 uncultured Planctomycetota bacterium
AACCCGACCCCCCGCGAAATCTGTAAACAGGCGCGCCTGTTTTGAATTGCCTGCTGTTGTAAGTCCTTATGCCAAAAGCATGTTACGGAATCTGCCCCCCACACAAGCTATTTACAGACGTTTACAGACGGTTTTTGGAGCCGGTTTGCACAGTTGGGTGGGTTTGCGATGGTGCGCAATGCAATTCCAGGGCAGGGTTGTGAACTCGAACGCGAAATCACGAACCGTGGGTATGAGGGCTGCGGCCCAGGCGCGTGTCGCGCTCAACCGCCTTCTGGAGGCAGACCTCGACAATCTGGTCCTGCGAGAAGTCGCGGATCTTGAGGCGTTCCTCCAGCCCTTCGGAGTAGGCGCCCTGCGGCATAAGGCCGATGAGCTCGCTTTCAAGTATCTCTATGCCGAACTCTTCTTTGGCTCTGCGCTCTATCTCAGCGTAGACAGTCTCCATGGAAGTGACTTTGTAGTTGACCAGGTTCATGCTGACCTGTGCAACGCCAAGCTCGTCGAGCATCAGGCCTATGCCTTTTACGGCAGGCAGTCCGCCGCTCGATTCGCGGATTTCCTTTGCGATTTGTTTGGCTGCCTGGATGTTGTCGCTTTTGAGGTTGATGTTGTACGCGATAAGGAACTCCCGCGCCCCGACTGCGGTTGCGCCCGCGGTCGGGTGGATACGTTCAGGCCCGAAGTCGGGCTTGCGGTCAGGGTTCTTGCCGATTTCCTCGCGCAGCCCTTCGAACTGCCCCTTGCGGACACTGGCAAGGTTGCGCCTGTCCTCGCGTGTAGCTGCGGACTCGTACATGAAGACGGGAATCTCCAGCTCGCTGCCTATGCGGTTGGCGACGTTGGCTGCAATGCGTATGCAGTGCTCCATCCGCGCTTCGCCTATGGGGACGAAAGGGACAACGTCGGTTGCGCCCATGCGGGGGTGTTTTCCCTCGTGCTTGGTCAGGTCAATCATCCCGGCAGCCTTGCGCACGACGCGGAAGGCCGCCTCGCCGACCGGGTCAGGCTCCCCGGCGAAGGTGAGAACGGAGCGGTTGTGGTCGCCGTCGGAGCTTCTGTCAAGCAAGTAGGCGCCGGAGATGTTTTCAACCTCGGCCACCACCGCGTCCACAACTTCCATGCGGCGGCCTTCGCTTATGTTCGGCACGCACTCGATGTAAACGCTCATGTTCCCTCCAGAGCAAGTGTTCTATTCAGGTTTGGTGCTTTGCGGCGAAAGTATCTTGCGTACAGCACTGCCGGCCATGTAACGGGCCAGCAGAAGATAGACGGCGATTGTAATGACAAGCTGGACCCGGCCGAGGGTGCCGGGCACAAGCCAGGACAGCGGGCGGCTGAAAGTGAAGTTTGTGAGAAGAACCAGGGCACGGAGCGCGAAAAATGCGACCCCCCATACCCAGGCGTAGTGCGCCCGGACGATTATCTGGACAGCAAGCGAAAAGTCCACGACCGCGACAAGGAGGTAATAGTAGGTGCTGTCGTGGGACCCGAATATCTCAGGCCCGGGCATGAGACCGGAGAAGATTGAGGCGAGCTTGAAAACGCCATCAGCAAGAAGGAAGACCGCAGTCAATCTGAGCAGGAAAGGCGAAGTAAGTCTGACCTGGGTGCTTGCCTGCTCGACCATTTCACCATGTCAAGTGTGTAATAAGGGCTGGAAGTTGTGCACCAAACAAATGCTACTGTTCCTCTTCGTTGGGTTCGTCTTTGAAGAACCGCTCGGCGGGCCGTTCCACCTTGTCGGTCATCAGGATGACGTACTCCCGAGGCGTCTCCGCATCCGTGTCTTCCGCATCGTATATCTTGACCCGGACAAGCTTGCCGTAGACGGCAACCAGCTTGGCTTCCGGCTTGAGCACCTTCGGGTCGTAGAACGTCTTGAGGCGGTTCACGCGGCGAAGGTAATCAACACTGCTCTGAAGGTTATCCGGCAGCATGCAGCGGAAGTAGAGCGTATCAAACTTTATGTAGCCCTTGCTGGTCATTGTCTGGTTGTCGTAATCACCCTTGTACCCCTTATCCTCCGCTTCTTTTGTTTTTTCCTTGGAGTCGTGCGGAGTGGGGTCATCCCAGAGCACCGCAAGGTCGTCCACTAACTTCACCGGCTTGCCCAGGTACTCTTCCTGCTTCTCGAACAGCATCGAAGCAATGATGTACTCGTACTGCCCTGCAGCCTTCGCATTCCCGCCCCCGGTATCCTCCTCGTCACCGTCCTGGGCGTAGTTCAAGCTGCAAACCAGAAGCGTCGCCAGCACACCTGCAATCAATACAGTCAAAGCGGTTCTCATAGCCTCTCCTTTCAGGAAAGTCGCATATTATGAAATTTATTGTAACGCTCTTCCTCCGCAAGTCAAGCTTTTTTTCCCCTGCGCATGCACAGAAGGCAAGTTGCATCTTCCAGGTATGCTGCACATAATCCCTTGCGTCAGGCAAAAACCAGTTCCCCAAATACCTGCTGTCAAGTCCGCTGCCCGCTGCTCGCGTCTGTAAACTCGTCTGTAAATAGAGTTCCTTACATACCAACGACTTATGGCTTCTATTTACAGATCCGGCGGGGGTCTCTGCTACATTTGCGTGGTTCAGCGTGAATTGGGGATTGCCGCAACCTATTGCTACGTAAGCAGGTTGCGTCGGAACGCGAAGTGTGGGTACGTGTAACATCTTGTCCTGCAATGAGTTACTGTGAATTCTGGCACTTTACAAACCACCTCAAAAACAACTTTCAACAAGGGACTTTCTCACCGCAGAGGCGCAGAGACCGCAGAGTTCGCGGAGAACAACCCTTTCTTTTCTTACCTTTAACTTTCAACTTTGAACCTTTAACCCTTCTTCCACACTTGATTATACGTATCAGAACCGGAAATGTTAGCAGAAATCAGGGTTTCCATTCTTGTATTATTGAACACCTGAGGCGTGCGAATATTCCAGAAAAGTTGAGATTTTCTTGGGAAAGTTCAAGTGGTTTAATTCAAAACCCGTGGTATTTTGCCGCATAAAACACGATTGCAGTTGCCCTATCATCAGTTTTAGGTTAAGATGTATTAAGGCGGTGCCGAAATTTGAATAGCCGGCGGAGGGTCTTTCCTTTGAGTAACAAACCTGTTAGTATTGTATACACTATTGGGTACCAACAAACTTCAATTGCGGAGTTCTTGAATTTTGTTGTGCAGCGCGGAATTCGGCGAATTATAGATGTTAGAAGCAATCCCATCTCCCGCAAGCCGGGTTTTTCCAAAACCAAGTTTTCTTTGCTGGCGCGGAAGGCTGGCATAGAATACATACACGTCAAAGAGATTGGCATTGAAGCTAACATGCGTAGAAACCTCCGCACTCAGGATGACTACAAGCGTCTGCTCGATAAATATGAGGAAGAGATACTTCCTAAAAGGCCAGCCCAGATCAAAAAAGTTGCCTTGCTTGCGCTTGAAGCTCCCAGCGTTTTGGTATGTTATGAGTCCAACCCCTCAGTCTGCCATCGCTCACGACTTGCAAGCGTAATCGCGCGACGCTACCGAATTAAGGCCAAGCACTTGGCGGTCACATGAGTAGCCTGTACGAGAAAAAGAAAGTGCTAATAACGGTGAAGACATATCCCATGCCTTCTGCTACACATCAAGAACTTGTCTGCACTGCTGGCGTTCTTGAAGACGGTTCTCTCATACGTCTCTACCCCATTAGCTTCAGATATCAACCATACTGGCAATGGTACAAGAAATACCAATGGATTGAGGTAATTGCCAAGAAGAACGAAAGAGACCCCAGGAAGGAAAGCTGGCGCCCAAAGATGGAAAGCATAAGGGTTATCGGAGAACCTCTCTCCACAAAGAATTGCTGGGCCGAGAGGAAAAAATATGTTCTGGCAAAGGCTACTCGCAGTATGGAGGAGCTGCAAGAAGCGCAAGAAAGAAACAACATCTCATTGGGGATAGTGCGACCTGCCAAAGTGCTGGATTTCGTCATTGAACCTTCCGAACCCGACTGGAAGCCACAGTGGAAGAAAGTTTTTGCGCAGAATCGGTTGTTCGGACCAGGACAGAAACCACTTGAGAGAATACCATTTCGCTTCTCCTACAAGTTCAAGTGCTATGACTCCAGATGCAATGGCCATACAATGATGATAGAAGACTGGGAGGTGGGGGAACTGTATCGCAAGATGCGTAACAAATACGGAAACCCGGATAAAGCAGCTGAAAAAGTTAAGCAAAGATTCTTCAGTCGGATGTGTGCGGAAGATATTGACACTCACTTCTTCGTTGGAACCGTGCTTGCCCACAGAACGTGGATAGTGCTTGGCGTTTTCTGGCCCAAGAAAGTGAAATAGCTATAAAAGGCCCGTCTGAAAGCTCGAAGATATAGTAAAACACCGGCATTTCACGAACAACCCCGATTACAGATACTTCCTACATATAATCAGGGATTCGAAAACTATCTTCTCTCTCTCTTCCTTGTTACTGCCTCCTTTCTCAACGGAGTCGAAGAGGCAGCCAATTGCAGATTTGAAAAGAGGTTGGTCGTATGGTGGTTCTTCCAATCTTATGGAATACACAGCTTCAAACCGCATCATCTCTGCCGATCGGTCTTCACTCAGCACATTATGGCACTCATGTAAGCGGACGAGAAATTTGTAGGCCATGGTCTTGTCCGCTGTTAACATTCTCTCAAGAATCTCGGGGTAGAACTCGTGGACAATAAGTAGGAAGAAAACAGCTTTGGTAATATGCCACTCGGGACTACCCTTGCTCGATGTGTCTCTTACAGCGTTCTTTTTTCGGATCATTTCAAATCGCCGGAGCACTTTCTTCACTTTCCTCGGATTGTGAAACCTCAGATCGCCTACAAGAACGCTCATTGTCAAACCTGTTCCCAATTGGAAAGCCTCGGCAATTCCGTCAATGTTGGGGAAGGCCCAAGGCATAAGCCTGAAGGTAAAATTAAATATCTTCTCAAGGAATTCCTGCCCGTCGAAAGCTTCGTAATTACCATAGTATGTCTTTACTGCTGCGCCTGCTACCCGGGGGTCAATGCCAACAACAAAAACAGTTTTTTCGCCGCAAGCGAAGTTCTTCATTGCCTCAAGCATTCTCAGCAGGTTTTCGGGACTACACCTGTCAAGATCATCCATGAAAACTACAAGCCTACCCTTATCTCCAAGAACCTCACTCTCCAGTCTCTTATAGAACTGCTTGAATTCTTCGACAGCTCTATATTCCTGAGAGCGCTGGTCAATGTATTCTTCCAGGAGCTTTTCTGTGAGTTCCAACGATTTTGCTGCTCGTGAAGCTATTGGTTGTATCAACCCCAAGAAAGATGCAAGCCCCAGCTTCTTTGTTTCTTTGAGGAATTTTTTCAACACGCTTTCAGGTTCATCGGCAATATGGGCAACAAGTGAGAATAGTATGTTTTCGCTATGCTGGTACTCCCAGGCATTGAACCAAACGATGTTCGCATGTCTTTCTGGTTTTTTTATTCTTCTCATTCGCTTTTCAATCCGCTCCTTGACAAAGTTCATAAAGCTGGTCTTGCCACTACCCCACTCGCCGAATATTCCAATTCGCAATGGCGGTGTCTCTGTCAGAATGGTTTCGGCAACGACATTCACCTTGTCTTCGAGGCTAAGCTTGTCCTGCTCGATACTGGTAAGCGGGTTGTCTCGCTTCTCTCTCATCTCTTTGCCTCCATTTCCTGGCAGTTTTGATACGGATTCTACAGTAGTTTGGGCCGGGGGTCAAGGGGAGCGCGAGAACGCCTGTTGTTTCGGGAAGCGGGGGCGGGGGTGCGTAGATTTGCGAAAAATAGCTTGAAACTGCGTATTCGGGGAGTACAATCATAGTTTCCTTTAGTTAGTGCGGGGCGAAAGGCGCAGGGCCTTGGCCCGGCTATGAGCGGTGTTTGAAATTATGGCGCAGAGCATCAGGGTGGCTATTGACGGGCCGGCCGGGGCGGGTAAGAGCACCGTGGCAAGGATGCTGGCCGAAAGGCTGGGGTTTTTGTTTATTGACAGCGGCGCTCTTTACCGCAGCGCGACCCTCGGCTGCCTCGAGCACGGGGTTGACCTCGGCGATGAGCAGGCGGTAGCCTCGCAGGTCGGGAAGCTCGGCGTGGAGCTGCGGGCCGGGGTGCCGTTTATCGAGGGCAGGGATGTATCCGGCGAGATACGCTCGCCGCATCTTACAGAGCAGGTCAGGCACCTTGCCGCGAACTCCGGGGTGCGCCGGATGATGACCGATGCAGCGCGCCGTGCGTCCGAGGGGCGCGACATAGTTGCCGAGGGCCGGGATGCGGGTACTGTGATTTTCCCGGGGGCGCAGGTGAAGATTTACCTTGATGCTTCGGCCGGGGAGCGAGCCCGGCGCAGGCACAAGGAGCTTGTTGAGAAGGGCGAGGAGGCCGCCTACGATGAGGTTCTTGCCGCTGTCGAGGCGCGGGACAAGAGCGACTTTGAACGCAGGGAGGACCCGCTGAGGGTTGCGCCGGGCGCGCACGTTGTGGATACAACCGGCCTGACGATAGAGCAGGTGGTGGATAAGCTTGAAAATCTGGTGAAGCGGGAAATTGGCGAAGCAGGAAAATCAGAAAAGGGGTAGGCGCAAACCGCTGTTCTATGCGTTAAGCCAGCTTATTGCCTGGTTTGTGTTCATCCTGCTTGCCGGGTTCCGGCGTTTTGGATGCCGGAACATCCCGCGGCGAGGCGGCTGCATAATAGCGTGCAGCCACCAGTCGTTCCTCGACCCGGTGATTGTGGGGTTTACCTGCCCGCGGGCGGTGAGATACCTTGCGAGGAGCACGCTTTTTGCGAACCCGTTGTTCGGTGCGCTGATAAGGCGCTACGGGGCGATGGAGCTTGCGCGTGGCGGAGCGGACGTAAAGGCTATGAAGAAGTGCATACAGAGGCTTCGCCGCGGTGAGATAGTGCTGCTGTTCCCGGAGGGCACGCGGACGCGCACAGGCGAGATAGGGGTGCTGAAGCCGGGCGTGTTCCTGATAAGCGACCGGGCCGGTGTGCCGGTTGTGCCTGCGGCGGTTGAAGGGTCGTTGAAGTCATGGCCGAGGGGAAGGCGCTTGCCCTCTCTTGCGCCCATGCGGATAGCTTACGGCGAGCCGATTCACCCGGGTGAGGGCAGCGTATCGCATCGTGAGATGGCGCAGGAGCTGCGCGAGAGGATGAAAAGGCTTCAGTCAAGAGTTAAGAGAGTGGGTTAGGAGTTCTTGTGTTGAGAACTCATTATAGTTCGTTTCACTTTGAGAGGACAGCGCCGGGGCGGTCCCGGCGCCGTGTGGGCAAGTTTTAGGAGGCTTTTTTGTGGCGACCAACAAGATTGTAAAACAGTTTGAACTCCCCAAGGAGGAAGTTGAGAAGCAGGTACGCGAAGCTCTGGGTGAGGCCGGCGTAGAGGCGATTGAGAAAGTTTACGAGGAGGCAATCTCCGACTTTGAGCCCAACACAATAATCAAGGGCAAGGTGGTAAACATTCTCGACAACGAAGTAATCGTAAACGTCGGTTACAAGTCCGAGGGCCTTATTGATACCGACCAGTTCGGCGGCCGTGAGGTCAAGGTCGGTGATGAGATAGAAGTTTTCCTTGAATCTGTCGAGGACGAATCCGGCATGATAGTCCTTTCCAAGAAAAAGGCCGACCGGATTCGCGCGTGGGAGCGCGTTATCAGCACCTACCGCGAGGGCGACATTGTCCGCTGCAGGGTACTGCGCAAGATCAAGGGCGGGCTGCTTGTTGACATCGGCGTGCCCGTGTTCCTTCCCGCCTCGCAGGTGGGAATTCGCCGGGCCGCGGATATCGCCGAGTACATCGGCCAGGAGCTTGAGTGCAAGATTATAAAGATTGACGAGGCGCGGATGAATATTGTCGTTTCCCGCCGGCGGCTGCAGGAGGAGTTGCGCGAGGAGGCGAAGAAGAAGCTGTTCGAGGAGCTCGAGCTCGGCCAGACACGCAAGGGCGTGGTCAAGAACATCGCGGACTTCGGTGCATTTGTTGACCTTGGCGGGGTTGACGGCCTGCTTCACATTACAGACATGTCCTGGGGCAGGATTACGCACCCCTCTGAAATGGTAGCGATTAATGATGAGATTGAGGTCAGGGTTCTTAAGATTGACCTGGAGCGCGAGAGAATATCGCTCGGCCTCAAGCAGATGACCCAGAGCCCCTGGGTTGATGTCGAAGAAAAGTATCCTGTCGACGCCAAGGTCAAGGGACAGGTGGTCAATATCCTCTCTTACGGCGCTTTCGTCAAGCTTGAG
>CAYWBA010000140.1:0-3997 GCA_964455955.1 uncultured Planctomycetota bacterium
GCCGGATATTATTGAGAAGACTGCAACACGCTACATCGAGCTGTACGAGCGCCTTACAGGCGCCAAATTCGAGGTGTAGCTGTTCCAGCGGGGCACTGTTGAGAAAGAGAGGAGAGCTAATGCCGCAAGCGGCCAAAGCTGTGGTTGCCATTCTTATGGGAAGCGATTCCGACCTTGAGATAGCGAGGGCGGCTGCGGACAAGCTCAAGGAGCTTGGGATATTGCATGAGATGAGGGTCATGTCGGCGCACAGGACGCCGGATATTGTTGCGCGGTACGCAAAGGGAGCGCGTGAAAACGGGCTCAAGGTTATAATAGCTGTTGCAGGCCAGGCTGCCCACCTCGCGGGCGCAGTGGCTGCCAATACCACGCTTCCCGTGCTCGGTGTGCCTGTCGCCTCAAGCTCACTTGGCGGCCTGGATGCGCTTCTTGCAACTGTGCAGATGCCCTCCGGTGTGCCTGTCGCAGCGCTTGCCCTGGGCGCTTCAGGCGCGAAGAACGCGGCAATCCTGGCGGCCCAAATACTTGCGCTCGAAGACGAAGAGCTTGCACACAAGCTTGAAGCGGAGCGGAAAAAGATGGCCGAAGATGTCAGGCACAGGGACGCGAAACTTGGGGAATAGTGGCTTGCCACTTTTGATAATGGCAGTTGAATGTCCTGTTTTTCATAAGGGTCAGCTTAGAAACAAACCTGCAGTTTCAATAGTAACGGTGTAATAAAATGCCTGTAGAGACTCTCAGGTGGACAGGCGGTCTGGACGGGGCGCTGCGGATTATTGACCAGCGCCTGCTCCCTGGCGAGCTTGTGTTCCGGGACATGGGCGCGGTGGAAGAAGTTTTTGAAGCAATCAGAACTCTCGCCGTGCGCGGCGCCCCGGCAATCGGGATTGCGGCAGGCTACGGCGTATTTATCGGGGTGAGAAATGCGCCCGGGGACCCCGTGTTGTTTCAGGGCGAGCTTGACAGGGTATGCGATTACCTCGCGGGCAGCAGGCCTACCGCAGTTAATCTCTTCCACGCGCTTGAGAGGATGCGGAAGTTGGCACACGGTATGGCCGAGTCGCCGTCTGCTGAAATAAAAAAAGCTGTTCTCGAAGAGGCGCACAGGATACTTCAGGAAGACCTTGACGCATGCCGCAGGCAGGGCGAGAACTGCCAGGAATTTGTCGCCGATGGCGGCTCGTACATGACAAACTGCAATGCGGGCGGCCTGGCTACAGGCGGCTACGGCACCGCCCTTTCGGCCTTCTACGTGGCGAAGGAACTCGGCAAGAAGGTCTCGGTCTACGCCTGTGAGACGCGCCCGCTTCTTCAGGGCGCGAGGCTGACCGCGTGGGAATTGATGCGCGAGGGGATTCCGGTGACGCTTATCTGCGATAACATGGCTGCGACAGTGCTCCGGCAGGGCCGGGTTTCGGGAATCTTTGTCGGAGCTGACAGGATTGCATCAAACGGCGATGCTGCAAACAAGATAGGGACCTACCCCATTGCTGTTCTCGCGCGGGAGCATAACGTGCCTTTCTACGTGGTCGCGCCGCTTTCAAGCTTTGATTTCTCCATAGTCAGCGGCGAGGAGATTCCAATAGAGCAGCGTGACCCTTCCGAGGTTATGCAGTTTCAAGGGTGCGTGAGTGCGCCGGAAGGGGTCGGGGTATTCAATCCGGCTTTCGATGTGACGCCGGCGGGACTCATAACTGCAATAGTCTGCGAGGCCGGCGTGGTCAGGGAGCCAAACACCCGAAAACTCTCAAAGTTTGCCCGCCTCGCTCCGGGGGGTAATTGATGCAGTCTGAAACGTCTGACAGGGAACGGCACTACTTGACGGGTTTCAGCAGCTTTGATGTCCCGCACAGGCTGACCGATGTGCTTGTCCTGGGAACAGGTGCGGCGGGGTTGCGGGCTGCGCTCGAGGCGGCGAAGCACGGCCGGACGCTTGTTGTCACAAAGAGCCGGATGCATGATACGACAACCTGGCTTGCGCAGGGCGGGATTGCCGCGCCCGTCGCGGCGGGTGACTCTATCGAGGCCCACGTGGCAGACACGCTGGACGTGGGGCAGGGGATATGTGACCGCGAGGTTGTGCAGACAGTAGTCTCGGAGGGGCCGAGGGCTATCGAGGAGCTTCTCGAGCTGGGGGCGAGATTTGACCGCAAGAAAGAAGCCTTTGCCCTTGCACGGGAAGGCGGCCACTCCAGGGCGAGAATACTCCGCGCCAACGGCGACTCCACGGGGCGGGAGATAGAGCGGGTGCTTGTCGCCGCGGTCGAGACGGCGGACGCCGTCCACGTTCTTGAAAACACCTTCATGGTGGACCTCATAACGGACGAAGGCACCTGCTGCGGCGCGCTGGTTTATGACCAGGCGAACGGCAAGCAGATTATATGGGCCAAGCAGGTGATACTCGCCACCGGCAGCGCGGGGCAGGTTTACCGCGAAACCACGAACCCGGAAATCGCCACGGGCGACGGGGTCGCGGCAGCCTACAGGGCCGGGGCGGAGATTCAAGACCTTGAGTTTGTCCAGTTCCACCCGACGACGCTTTACATCGCAGGGGCTATAAGAGCGCTCATATCGGAGGCTGTGCGGGGCGAGGGGGCGTATCTCATTGACGAGGCGGGCAGGCGCTTCATGAAGCAGTACCACAAAGAGGCGGAGCTTGCCCCCCGCGACGTTGTTTCGCGCGCAATTCTCCAGGAGATGAAGCAGAGCGGTGCGACTCGCGTATATCTTGACCTTCGCCACCTTGACGCCGACAAGGCGCACAGGCGTTTTCCGGGCCTCACGGAGCTTTGCGCATTGTTCGACCTTGACTTGGCGCGCGACCTTATTCCTGTGCGCCCGAGCGCCCACTACATGATAGGGGGGGTCAGGACCGGCATGGATGGGCGAACAAGCGTTCCAAACCTGCTTGCATGCGGCGAGGTGGCCTGCACCGGGCTCCACGGCGCGAACCGGCTTGCATCCAATTCGCTGCTTGAGGCGGTGGTGATGGGCAGGCGCGTCGGCCTGAGGGCCGGGCAAGCACTGGGGCGGACTAAGTCTGTCAGCCCGAGACCTATCGGGAACACACCTTCACCAAACAAGCACAGAATTCTCGTTCGCGACATGGAGGACAGCCTGCGGGCTCTGATGTGGCGGCACGTCGGCATCGAGCGCGATGCGGACGGGTTGCAGGAGGCGCGTTCGCTCCTTAACTTCTGGTGCCGCTATGCAATAAACAGGGAGTTCGAGAGACCGGAAGGCTGGCGGCTGCAAAACATGCTGCAGGTGGGACGCCTGATAAACTCCTGCGCGCTGGCACGTGAAGAGTCCCGGGGAGTGCATTTCCGCGTGGATTTCCCCGAACGGGACGACGAGAACTGGAAGCGCCATACTGTTATCAGCAAAGACACAAGCTGAAGTTCATCTATTGCACCGGCAGCGGCCTACCTGAGCAGCTTGAGCCTCATCTTGCGGACGTGTAACTCCGTTCCCGATGGTACAAAGAAGCAAATTACACCTTTTGTAAACCCTTCTTCCGCAGTCTGTGTAAAGAGAATCTTGTCTTCTCCCTTTTCGCGGACAGTGTATGCGCGGCCGCGAACCTCCACCAGGATTGTGCGGAACTTGCGGCGTCCGAACTGGGTTACTTTTAGTACTATCTGGTCGAAGATTGATTGTCCTTTAACGTTCTTGCCGCGCACGCCAAGCACAACCATAGAGCCGCGCATTATGGCAAACTCAAGCTCGATAATGAAGTTCTCCCATTTCGTTTCCAGCGTGCCCGTCCATGCCCAGCCAGCCCCCTCCTCGCCATCGTATTCACCTACCATGACGCCGTCCCTCAGTTCCCAGGTGCCGACCTCGCCAAACCAATCTTTCATGCTGCCGCCGGCGAAGAGGTCTTTCCAGGGAAGCGCCTCTTCCGCTCTCCTTTTTTCCTCTATGCTTTCGATTATCTTGTCCACCTCGGCCTTGAGCTCGGCCCACCTTTCCTCTCGCCTGCCGGTGCGAAGCT
>CAYWBA010000140.1:4007-8243 GCA_964455955.1 uncultured Planctomycetota bacterium
TTCCGGGAACCCGTTAAGCTTCTCAAGAGCGGCCTGAGGGTCATGTCTGTCAAGCAGGGCCTTGACATCCACACGCAGTATGTCCAACTTA
Organism: uncultured Planctomycetota bacterium; assembly: GCA_964455955.1. Taxonomy (GTDB): domain Bacteria; phylum Planctomycetota; class SKW154; order SKW154; family DAOVDS01; genus CAYWBA01. The sequence goes on from CAYWBA010000140.1 coordinate 4,099, forward strand.
ACATCTGCACTCGCCTCTTTTTCGTATGGCCTCATAAGCTCGTCTATCTTCTTCTGCCATGTGGTGGCGAAAAACTCTTCTGGGTACTTGGCAAGTTCCTCAAGCGCCCCGTTATAATCGCCCTCTTCGGCCAGCTCTTCCGCTCTGAGGCGGGTACTCTTGTAAACAGCTTTGGCCTGTTCGTTGAACTTTTTGCGAACCTCAACAGTAAGCCTCTGGGCTAGCCTTTCGTATCTGGTGCCTGCCGCTTCAATTTGGAACCGGGTTATCTGTTGAACTATTCTGTCCAGGTCACGCGGGTTATCTTTTGCGTAAGCTCTCAGGTCGTCAAACCTCTTCTTAAGCTCATTTAACAGGCGCACCTCCTCGGCTGTCGGACCTTTTGAAACAGAGTCTTCCTCCTCCCACAGGTCGTCTGAATCAGACCTCCCCGAGCAGCCCGCGACCAGCGCGATTGCAAGGGCAAGAACAATTACCTTGTACAGATTAGACATCTCGTTCACCTCCTAATAACGAACTGCTGCGTATGATAAATAATCTTGGAGGAGACGGCAAGATATTTCTGCATTACAATGGAGTGTTCTTCAAGAGTTTTTTCGCAGGCGCTTATTTCCTGCAAAAAGCTGCACGGTTGTTGACAGGGCTTGGGAGCAAGGTATAATAAGGTTTACCGATTGCGGGGTGGAGCAGTCTGGAAGCTCGTCGGGCTCATAACCCGAAGGTCGTTGGTTCAAATCCAACCCCCGCTATAACTGCAAAAGAAGAATTTCCGCCTCCCTTGACAGGCAGCGGGATTCTGAAGAACGGAACTCTTCCCCGGCACTCTGTGGGGAAGAGTTTTATTTTGGCCACGAACGAGCAGATGAACTCTTTCTTCTCTTCAATCGTTCCTACTTCAAACAACTTATCAAAACCTGAAAGGCGTGAGAGCACATCATCCACAACACCTCTTACATCAACGGGTTATCACCCGCACCGCCTACGAGCAGATACGCGAGGCAATTATGTCAAGGCTAAAGTCACTGGTAAAGGAAGTGCAATGACTCCGTAAGCAATAGTTCTTGTGCGCCGGCGCTGCCAATGATAGAATCCCGCCGTTTGTGAAAGCTCGGTTACTTCATGGGAGACGCCTTCGGATGGAAGAGACAGGCCAACTGGAGATTTTCGTCATACCATCGTTTCACTGGGACCGGGCCTGGTACGAGGGCTTCCAGAAGTTTCGCATCCGTCTCCTTGATGCGATGGACCTCCTGCTCGACATCCTAAGACGCAGAAGCGAGTACAAATTCACCCTCGACGGCCAAACCACCATTCTCGAAGACTACCTGGAACTCCGCCCGGAGAAAGAGGAAGTCCTCAAGCAGCTTGTGTCTGAGGGGAGAATCGCAGTCGGTCCGTGGTACGTGCTGCCTGACGAGAAGATCCCCAGCGAGGAAGGCCATATCAGGAACCTCCTGATGGGCCGGCGCATCGCCAGGGCGTTCGGGGCCGTGATGCAGGCGGGCTACACACCCGATGCATTCGGGCACATTTCCCAGTTGCCCCAGATTTTGCGGGGCTTCGGCATAGGTACCGCTTTCTTCTCCCGCGGCATCCTCGCCGGTACGCTGAACACCGAGTTTCATTGGCAGTCTCCTGACGGGAGCTCAGTGGTCGCATACAACGCCGTCTACGATGCGTCGGGGAGGCTGGGCCTCTCCGAGGAGTACGGCCTGGACTACCTCGTAAGTGAGGCAAACCGGCTTGCCGGAAAGTCAGCGACGAAGGTAATCGCAGTCATGGCCAATACAGACCACCTTGAGCCGCGAGAAAGCGTCGTTGACATAGTGAACAAGGCGCATGCCACTGGTCTTAACGTCGGGATAGCAACTATCGATGAGATGCTTGACAGGGTCAAGGAGAAAGGCGGCCTGAGCCAGACTCATTCCGGGGAATGCCCACCTCCCCTCGCGAATTTCAGGGCTATCTTCCTGCCCGGCGTGCTCTCCACGCGCACCTACCTCAAACAGGCCAACAGTGACGCCGAGAGGGCGGTCCTGCTTGCCGAAAATCTCTGCACAATCGCCGCCGACCTCGGGGAGGACTATCCCGCACCGTTCCTGAGAAGAGCCTGGCGCTACGTGCTCCAGTGCCACCCGCATGACGACATCTGCGGCTGCAGCAAAGATGTCGTGCACAGGGATGACATCTACAGGCTCGAACAGGCCCGCGAAATCGCCGACGGGCTCATCCGCCGCTCGCTCGACGACAAGCACCCGCGGGCATTCGAGCATATCGCCCGGCACATTAGCACAGATGCGTTCCCGGAGAACCGGACCGGCCTGATTGTATACAACAGGCTCGGCTGGGATGTCAGCGGACTGGTCAGGACACCCCTCAAGCTCGATGGCGAGACAGCCTTTCATCTCCTCGACCCGTCCGGAAACCAGGTCCCCTGCGCAGTAAACGTATCCGGCCGCGAGGCGCAGGTCGAGTTTCTCGCAGCAGTTCCTTCCTGCGGTTATGCAACCTTCATCATTGTGAAAGGCGAGCCGCCGGTTGGACAGCAGCTTGTCAGCGCAGATGGCAGCACCATAGAAAGCGAACTGCTCAGAGTGACTGCCCGCGAGGATGGCTCGCTTGATATCCTCGACAAAACGACGGGAGAGATATACACCGGCTGCAACATATTCATTGACGACGAAGATGCGGGCGACACGTACAACCAGTCCCGTTGCGAGAATCCTGTGCGTCTCGCGAGCACCTCGTTCAATCACGAGATTGCATCCGCGGAGAGCACCGGCCTTTCGGCATGCCTGACCCTCAGATGCACCATGCGCGTGCCCGCATCCCTCACGGCCGATGGGAAAAGCAGAAGCCCGGATTTGGTTGACATGGCGATAGTATCGAAGGTCGCCCTCGAACCCGGCTCAAAGATGGTCCGGTTCGCAACAACCATAGACAATACCGCCAGAGACCACAGGCTGACTTGCGCGTTCCCCACGGGAGTGAACGCGGACACCTGCCACGCCGAGGGCCACTTCGATATCATGCAGCGGCCCACGGTGCTTCCCGATGAAATCTATCCGAGGTACAACCTGAGGAACTACGTCGCGGTGCACAGCGGACCAAGGGGAGCGGCGCTGATACCGGACGGGCTCTGCGAGTACGAGGCAACAAAAGGCCCTGATGGCAACGTGAGCCTGTACCTGACGCTTCTTCGCTGCGTCGGATACCTCAGCCATAAATCGCCTCAGGGGGTAGTGGCCGGCCCTGTCATTGAAACGCCGGAGGCCCAGTGCCTCGGAACTCACACTTTCAAATACGCTTTCATGCCGTGCGGAGCCGAAGAGTTCTCCGAGGGTCTCTGCTTCAGAACGGCATACGAGCACAACAATCCACTCATCGCGCACCCAATCACCAGGCACAGCGGCGGCACACTGCCTCTCGCAGGCAGCTTCGTGAGTGTCCCCGAAGGCCTTATCCTGACGGCGCTGAAGCGTGGCGAAGAGAACCGGGACCACACTTATATCAGAGTCTGGAACCCGGGAGAGGAAACAGTGGAAGGCGCGCTTGCATATTTCAGAGATGTTGCTCGCGCTTACGAGACGGGCCTTGACGAAGAACCCCGCGGCGAGCTGCCCGTGCAGGGGCGGAATGTCAGAATCTCCGTCGCGCCTAAGCAGATACTCACGGTTCAACTGATGCTGGCGTAGATGAGCAGCCCACCAAGCTCGCCGACTACCAGGTCCTGTTCATGCGCAACAGGTACAAGTTCCCCATCTGGCTGGCGCAGGAAGTCTTCTTCCTCAAGGAATTTGTTCTTTTGCCCTTCATATCGGGTCCCCGCTACCATTCGTAACTTATGAGGGGACGGACACTTACCTCCCACACCGCTTCGTTCCAACGCCGCCCGCCGCAGAGAAAATAACTGCTAAAATAAAGAACGCCCCGTTGCGAGGCGTCCGTATCTGTCAATGAAATGCTTCGCCTTCCCGATATCAATTCTCTCTGCCCAACCTCTGCCATGAGAGTAATATCCCACTTTTACCACTTCCTATTCTTCCTGCTCTACGCTTTCCTTCAGACGCTTTTTCTCGTACAGGGATGCGAGTTCCGACTCAACCGCATGGCGCAGCATCCGGTGGTCCCAGTACTCATCCTTG
>CAYWBA010000141.1:0-7941 GCA_964455955.1 uncultured Planctomycetota bacterium
CGTCCTTTTTACTGCATCCGCAGGTGCATCCGAGGATTATGATAGAGAGCAGAAACCACTGCGCAGCTTTGAGCTTTAACATGCTTTTCTCCCTTGCATGTGTGTTAGAGCGTGTCTTTACAATATACCCCATGATTGGACAATTGTCAAGCTCGGATGTGCATTAGTTTGCATTAGCTGCGTAAAAAACGTCACCGATGGCGGTTGAAAAATAGCTTGCAAGTGGGGAATGTCGATGACATAATTAGTTCTTTTCTCAAGCGCCTCCAAGACAGAGGATGTGAGAATGAAAAGAGTCCTGATAGCTGGCGATTCCCGGAACGCAAGGGTTGCAGGCGCTATAGCCGGCATCAAGCCCGGGCTTGAAAAAATTGCCGAGATTATCGAGACCGACCTCGCCGCTTCTCCAGACCTTCAGAGTATCGAGGCTGACCTTGTCTGCGTTTTCGGGGGCGATGGCTCCATACTGCGGGCAGTGCAGTTCCTGGGCGAGAATCAGCTTCCCATTGCCGGGGTGAACCTCGGCAAGCTCGGCTTCCTGGCCGAGTTCTCGGAGGAGGAGTTGCTCCAGGCTGTGCCGAAGGTGCTCTCAGGGGAACGAATGCCGAGCAGCCGCCTTATGCTTGATGTGCGGCTTATCAGGGATGGGCAGGAGATTTGCTCGTGGCACGCACTTAACGAGGCTGCGCTTGTCCGGGTTTACTCTGTGCTGCAGATAGTCCGGCTCGGCCTCACTGTGGACGGGGTGGAGGTAAGCGAGATACAGGGGGATGGAATTCTAACTGCGACCCCGACCGGCTCGCTGGCATATTCGCTTTCGGCAGGGGGGGCAATCGTGGTGCCGGGCACGGAGGCGATTTGCATAACGCCTGTCAACCCGCATACTGTAACGAGCCGGCCGCTTGTGGTTGGCGCCGGGAGCGTTGTGGACATTTCGATTCTCACGCGGCGCAACGGGATGGTGGTCTGCGTGGATGGGCGCCAGCAGTCGCAGGTACAGGACGCCGACGTGGTGCGTGTGAAGCGTTCGCACAGGCGGTGCCTTCTTGTGGAGAACAGGAACTTTTTCGAAACTCTTAGAGCCAAGTTCAGTTGGGGAGGGAGCCCTGCTTATGGCCAGGATTCAGATAGCGATACAGAAATGTAAGGGCTGCGGCCTGTGCATAGACGCATGTCCCAAGGACTGCCTCGATCTGTCAGCGGAGCTTAACGAACGGGGCGTGAAATACCCTGTTATGAAGGATGATGCCAAGTGCACCGGGTGCGCGTCTTGCGCCATTATATGTCCGGAGTGCGGGATAGTGGTGTACCGCGAGAAGAAGGCGAAGGAAAAGAAGCAGGCGTAGCAGCCGAACGGGGAGCACCTGTAAAGGGAGTCTTGCATGGGAAAGAAGCAACTGGTGGCGGGCAACGAGGCAATGGGCGAGGCTGCGATTCTGGCAGGGTGCCGGTGCTACTTCGGCTACCCGATAACGCCGCAGAATGAGCTTACCGCGTATATGGCGAGGAGGATGCCTGAGGAGGGCCGGGTGTTCCTGCAGTCGGAGAGCGAGCTGGCTGCAATCAACATGGTCATGGGCGCCAGCGCGGTGGGTGTAAGAGCTATGACTTCTTCTTCATCGCCCGGGATAAGCCTCAAGCAGGAGGGGATTTCGTACATCTCAGGTGATGAGCTGCCTGCGGTCGTGGTCAACGTGCAGCGCGGCGGGCCCGGCCTGGGCAATATCGCGCCTTCCCAGGCTGACTATTTTCAGGCAACAAAAGGCGGCGGGCACGGCGATTACCACAGCATAGTCCTCGCGCCCCACACAGCCCAGGGATGCGTGGATATGATAATTCTTGCGTTCGACCTTGCGGAGAAATGGCGGATGGTCTGCGTCATTTTAGCCGACGGCGTGCTGGGACAGATGATGGAGCCTGTTGTCTATCCTGAGAAAGTGGAAATAAACGAGTACCCCAGGGACTATGTCCTTGATGGCGCGAAGGGCCGCGAGCCGCGAATTACCCGCAGCCTGTACCTTGTGGAGGGCGTTCTTGAAGAGCACAACAGGAAGCTCCAGGCCAAGTACGCCAGGGTCCGCGAAGCCGAGCAGCGCGCCGAGCTCACCGACACGGACGGCGCGGAGCTGGTTCTGGTCGCCTGCGGCACAAGCGCGCGCGCATCCTTCGACGCGATGCGCGCTCTCTCGGATGAAGGCCACAAGGTCGGGCTTCTGCGGCCAATAACCCTCTGGCCCTTCCCGGAGAAAGCTTTGAGCGAGGTCTCGGCCGGAACAAAGAAGTTCCTCGTGGTCGAGATGAACGCGGGGCAAATGTTGGAAGATGTCAGGCTCTATGCAGCCCACGATGCGGACGTGCACTTTTACGGCCGCATGGGCGGAGGCATCCCCTCTCCTGAGGAAATAGTAGAGAAGGCGAGAGAAATTCTCTGATAACGACAAGAGGGAAGTCATGAGTTCAACGGCAGAAGAGATAGTGTTCAAAAGGCCTGAGTCGCTGACCGATGTTGTAGCCCACTATTGCCCGGGGTGTGGCCACGGGATAGCCCACAGGCTTGTCGCCGAGGCGATAGACGAGCTTGGCATACGCGAAAGAACCGTCTCAGTGGCGCCTGTAGGCTGCTCTGTGCTGCTCTACTTCTATATCACCACAGACTCAATCGAGGCTCCACACGGCAGGGCCCCCGCCGTCGCGACAGGTATCAAGCGTGCGCGACCCGACCTTATCTGTTTCACCTACCAGGGCGACGGTGACCTTGCTTCCATCGGGACAAACGAAATCCTCCATGCAGCCAACCGCGGCGAGAACTTCACCACTATCTTTATCAACAACGCCATCTACGGCATGACAGGGGGGCAGATGGCGCCCACAACCCTTATCGGCCAGAGGACGGAGACCACGCCGCGCGGCAGAAGCGTCGAGAATGAAGGATACCCTGTCAAAGTCTGCGAGCTGCTTAATACTCTCGAAGCGCCCGTGTTTATCGAACGGTGTTCCGTCCATGATGTCAAGAGCATTCGCAAGGCCAAGAAGGCAGTCTTGGCGGCATTCAAGAACCAGGTGGAAGGAAAAGGTTTTTCTCTTGTGGAAATCCTTTCCATGTGCCCGACAAACTGGCGCAAGACGCCGCAGGAGTCCTGCAAGTTAGTCGAGGAGGAAATGATGAAAGTCTTTCCGCTCGGCAACTTCCGCGACAAGTAATGGAGGATAACCCAGGTGGCTGCTCTGGAACCCGCGGTTTTCAAGTTTTCGACCTCGGTCCGCCGCACAGGCCGGCATGCAGGTGTTATGAGCGCACCCGGCATTCCGGATGTGGCGCTTGGCTGCCCCAAAGTTTTTGGCGGTGATGAGAAAAACTGGACAGCGGAGCACTTGTTCGTCTCCTCGGTCGAGGCCTGCATTATGATGACCTTTGACGAGATAGCTACGAGACGCAAGATAGAGATTATTTCCTACGAATCCAGCACTGAAGGTACTTTGCAGGCAGTTGAGCGGGTCTTTCGCTTCAGCGATGTGACAATCCGCCCCAGGTTAGTAGTCAAAGGCACTGACGCTGAGACAGCTAAGAAGATGATAGAACGGGCCCACCGCAAGTGCCTTGTAACAAACTCTCTTGTCACTGATTGCAAAGTTGAGCCTGAGATAGAAATTGTCGAGGGCTGAAAGAGTTGCAGTACCTTTATGGTCCGGTCATATCGAGGCGCATAGGAAGCTCGCTCGGGGTGGACCTTTTTGCGCGGAAGACCTGCTCGCTGAGCTGTGTTTACTGCCAGCTTGGGCCCACGCCCCAGCCGACGCTTGAGCGCGCCGAGTATGTGGATATTGAGCCGGTCTTCCAGGAGATTTCGGATTATCTCTCAGGTTCAGGACAGAAGCCGGATTACATAACCTTCTCAGGCTCGGGCGAGCCGACCCTGCACTCGCGGCTTGGCGAACTTATCCGAAGAATAAAGCACCATACTGATACCAAGGTGGCCCTTATCACAAACTCGACCCTGCTTACCCTTCCGGAGGTTCGGGCTGATGTTTCGGATGCAGACCTCGTTGTCCCTTCGCTCGATGCCGGGACCCAGGAGGTCTTCGAGAGGATAAACCGGCCGGCGGCAGGCCTGAAGGTAGGCGGGATAATCGAGGGCCTTGTTGCCTTGCGCAAAGAGTTCGCGGGCGAGCTGCGGCTCGAGATGCTTTTTGTCAAAGGGTTAAATGATACAGAAGCAGAGCTTGAAGCCCTGCGCGAAGCTGCCCGTAAAATCGCGCCTGATGTGATTGATGTTAACACTGTCGCCCGGCCACCGGCGGAAGAAGATGTTGTTGGTCTCAGTGAAGAAAAGCTTGCCGGAATAGCCTCTTTTCTCGGGCCAGAGGCCAGGGTGGTTACAGTTGCGCCCAAATCTCACACCGGCGTTCCGGGAGAAGCTGCGCAGCGGATACTCGGGCTTCTCAGGCGCAGGCCATGCAGTTTCAGCGAGATATGCTCCTCGCTCGGCCTGGAGGAGGGTGAGGCAAGAGCTGCGCTTGATGCGCTTCTGCGCAAAGGCTACATAAGCAGGACAGACTCGCCCGCCCCCGATTTCTACCAGGCAAGATAGCGGGTAGCACCCGCCGGGCTGAGCCCTGCAGCAGGAAACCTTATAGAACGACAGGTAAGGGCAGAGAATGTATACGAAACGCAGAACGCAAGCAGGGCAGCGGGAGATGTTGCAAAATTTTGCAACATCTTTCCACGGGCGCCAGCTCGCAATGCAACAGGGAAATGGACAGTACCCCGAGAGACAATGCCGTCTCGGGAGCCCAGGCTCTGGGCCAGGCGCTGGGGCGGGCGGGTAATGCACCGCCTTACCCTTCATACTCCACGTGCAGTATTCTGTCGAGGCGGAAGGTGCGCTGCTCTTTGCGCAGGTGGCAGAAAGCTACCAGATAAACATAGTCTCGAAGGGTGGAAACCTGAACTACTACACCGTGACTATTGAAATTGTATGTCTTTTACCAAGCTGGCCCCTCTGAAAAACAGGACATTCAACTGCCATTATAAAAAGTGGCAAGCCACTACTTTAAGCACGCGCTCGGTCACCCTGCCGCCTGCATCCATATATGCTACTTTCAGCGGCCGCCCGCTTGCTATCATATCCTGCACTTCCGGCGGTAGGACCGCTTCTTCAGGCGCTGCTGCGCGCACAGGCCCGCCCTGCGCCTCGATGAGGTGGGAAAGGGTTGTGGCGCCCTGTTCCTTCAGGTCGTTTACGAACCGTTCGAAAATCTGCCTGGTCAGTAATACATCAGCCATGGCACGGTGAGCTCCTTTTGTGTCGAGGCCGTAGTAGAGGGCAATTGTGCCAAGTGAGTTATTCGGGAATCTGTAATGCTTCCGGGCGATGGCCAGTGTGTCTATGAGCGGGTTTTCGATTGGCGGGAAGCCGGAAGTGACAAGCTGTGTCTGCAAGAATCCCATGTCAAAGGGCGCGTGGTGCGCCACCAGGGCTGTTCCCTCCATGAATTTGAGCATTTCTTCCGCTATTTGCGGGAATGTGGGCGCGTCCTTGACCATCTCGCTTGTGATGTTGTTTACCGAAGCAGCACCGGGTGAAATCTCTCTTTCAGGATTGATTAGCGTCTGGTATGTTGCAAGTTCTTCACCATTACGCCATTTCAGCAGCGCTATCTCGCATATCCTGTCGCCCCACTCGACGCACAGCCCCGTAGTCTCAACATCAACAAAGACAAAAGTAACGTTATCCAAGTCCGAATATTGCAAATCGCATCCCTGCTTTGACATATTTCTCTTGCCGCATTTGCCAGTTACTCTGCCCAGATGCCGCGGGCGTTGCGTCTGGCTTCGTGTTCGAGAGCTTCGAGTCTGCGCATGTACTTGAGGTTGACTGTTGATTCTTCAAGGCGCGCGAGTCCCAGGCGAAGCATCTCGGCGTTTACGAAGATTTCCCAGTTGCTGCGCTCGTTTTCCCTGACAAAAACATAGGCGAGGGTTCGGCCGAGGTTGTCTTCGCGTTTCTTGTCCATCTCGAAGCGGACCCATTTGCCTTCGACAAGCTGGCGGTTCTTTTCCTGTGATTCGCGCCAGAACTTTTCATCGTGCTTGCCGGAAAGGGAGGGCCGGGGTGCGTTAACCCCGATGTACTTCACCCTGCCGATTCCTTTTACCAGTATGGTGTCGCCGCTCAGGACGCTTCTGACCTTGTACCAGGCGACTCCTTCGCTGCGGGCGAGCTTACCAGGCTGGGAGACGCAGCCGAGAACCACAAAAAACACAAAGAGAGTTCCCAAAGCTTGCCATTGGTTGTTTGTCTTGCTTTTCGACATTGCTTTCACCACGCCTCGTGAGCGTGGTGCTTCCAAAACCAAACCTGCCTGGCCAAGAAGACGTTCTACCGGCAATTTGAATTATATACCCTGCACCCCTTCGGGCAAGCATTATTGCAATAATCTCCGCCATACGCGGGCAACTCTTATTTCGGACCGGAAGCGGGTAGATTGGATGGACTTGCGCAAACAGTCAGGTTATAATGAGGCTCGCATAGGTGCATATTATTGGCTCATCGAGAAACAGAAAGATTTTCGTACAGGAGGTCGAGATGGCTGAAGTTGCAGAGGTCAGCAAAGCGCTATCGCTGGAAGGGTACGGCGGCCCGGGCAAAGAGGAGTTCGGGTCACACGCGGCTTGTGTGAAGCTGAACGACCTCGGCACGGAGCTGTGGGTTGATACAGGCGACCTGGACGCTGCAAGCGAGGTCTGGCGCAAAGAGTTTGCAGCATGCACCACAAACAACACGCTCGCCAACCAGGTTATCCAGACTGGCAGGATGGACGAGGACATAAAGCATATTGTGGGCGAGCTGAAGACCAGCCTGAAAGACCTTGATGAGAAGCAACTGCTTTACGAAATGGGGTTTGTCGTTAATTGCCGGATTGCGCTCGGGCTTGTGAGCGCCCTTGGCTGCATGGTGAGTGTTGAGCTTCACCCCGACTTCGCGCACGATGTGGATTTAACTGTCGAGTATGCAAAACGCTACTTTGATGTCTGCCCGGAGAACTTCTATATCAAGGTGCCGCTGACGCCTGCCGGGTATGTCGCGACAAGGCGCCTCAGCGATGCCGGCGTTCCAATTAACTTTACAATAGGGTTCTCAGCACGGCAGAACTACCTTGCAGCCCTGCTTTCAAGGCCCGCGTTCTGCAACGTATTCCTCGGCCGCAATAACCAGGTGGTTAAGGAAAACAGTCTCGGCAGCGGTGATTACGTCGGCGAGACCGCGACCCTCTCTGCGCAGCGCTCGGTTCGCTCAGTCCGCGAATCCCACCCCGAAATCAGGACCCGGCTAATCGCCGCAAGCATGCGAGGCGGGCAGCAGGTTTACGACCTTGCGGGTGTGGATGTCATGACAATCCCGCCCAAGGCCGTCAAGCAGTTTTACGAAAGCGAGCCATTGCCTTCTGACCTGAAAAGCCAGCTTGGCACAAGGTTTGAACTCGGCCTCAGCGACGATGCGGAAAGTGTCAACATACTCTGGCGGGTAAGCGACGAATTCAAGGAATATGTAGCCAAGCTTGCCAAACTTGAGGTCTCCGAGCTTACGCCTGAGCTACTTGTTGAGCAAGCTAAGGAAGCAGGGCTTAACTTCCTTCACCGCTTCGGTGGAGAAGAAATTGCGAAAATCAAGGAGAGAGGCAAGATACCGGGGCTTTCCGACTGGCAGGGCGATATTGCGCTTGACGACCTCATGACCGAATCCGCGCTTGTGTCGTTTGCGACAGACCAGAACGCGCTGGATGAGAGAATTCGCTCGTTCCTGTAATACAGTTCTTGTGGGGGAGGCCGATTCTTTCAGGGAAAGCTATTTGCCGCTGTCTTTCTCATTTCACCTTGTATTATAGCGTAGTATGCAGGGAAGGGCAAGGGTGGCGAAAGGTGAAAGTGGAGCCGAAGGG
>CAYWBA010000141.1:7951-8196 GCA_964455955.1 uncultured Planctomycetota bacterium
CCTTTGCTCTCCTGCTCAATTTTTCTCGCTTCTGCGAGAAAAATGGAGCCGAAGGGGTTCGAACCCTCTACCTCCGCAGTGCGAGCGCGGCGCTCTCCCAAATGAGCTACGGCCCCCCATGGCATGGGTTCGCAAGATGGGGCTTGTCCCTGCCCGTTACTTTATTCTTCCCGGGCCATATCGCACATTTTTCTCGCGAACCAATGCAATCGGTCTAAGACTCTAACAATGGTGGGCGGTAGTGG
>CAYWBA010000142.1:0-8182 GCA_964455955.1 uncultured Planctomycetota bacterium
TCTGTAAATAGAGTTCCTTACATACCAACGACTTACGGCATCTATTTACAGATTTACAGGGGGTCTCTGCTACATTTGCGTGGGGTAGCGCGCCTTCAGAAATGCCGCAACCCCTTGCTACTACAGCAGGTTGCGGAAAAATACGGAGTGTGGTTGTGTGCAACATGTTAACCTGCAATGAGTTACTGCGATTTCAAGCACTTTACTTCTTCCTAAGAGCAGTAGCCAGTCTAGCAAGACTGACGGCTACAAATAGGAAGACCGTTACGCCACCGACGATGAGTCCCGCGAGCTTAACCCTGTCCCACAGCAATATTGCCACACCTATGCCTGCAGTGAGGATTGCGTAGAACAGCTCAGCCAATTGGTGTTTGTAACACATGTAGGTTTGCTTTCTTGTCTTCACCAACGCTTCTTCCGTAACACACTGTTCACCGTCAACCGGATACGGCAAATTATCTTCACCAGAATAGAATGCAGCATACAGAAACATCAACTTGGCAGATAGGGCAATATGCACGAGCGTCAGTCCCAAGCCAACGATACTGCATAGTACGGATATCAAGAAGAAAACCCCAGACCATTCACCGATGACATCACCCTTGTATATCACCAAGAACGCAAGTCCTCCTATGAGGGCGGTAAATATGCTAACCAGAACCTTGTCATGGCTTGCTGCTGTTTCAATGCCTTTTTCGGTAAAGAATTTCCAGCGAGACTCAAGAGCCTTCAAAACCTCTATGTCTACATCAAGTTCCAATTCAGGATGCCTCTCCATCGTTAACTCCTAACTCACTCAAAAACAAATACTTCCAGCCCGTGCTCAAGGTTCCCATTTTTCTATGCTGCATGTGTGCTGCAAGCCCAAGAGCGTTTGAAAGCTCGCATACCCAATATCCCCTTTAGCCAAAAACCCTCAGCCGTGTGGCTGAGGGTTTTGCTTGTTTGCTTGCGTGCAGGATTTAGTCCCTCTAACACAGCACGCGTTTTCTCTATGAATGATGACGTAAACTGGCGGGGATTTCCAGCAAGAATTCGGGGAAATGCCAGTATTTTTTGCAGGTCTGGCGTGGAAGGGAATCTCCACCACGTCTTCCGACGTGGTGCTTCCAGAACTATTTGTGGAGACCGAATTTGGCGACAATTGCGCCACGCTCACTGTGTGAACTGACATATCGGTGGGCGTGTTTGACATCTCTTTCTTCAATTCTTTCAGCGTGGTATCTGCGGGCCCAGACCTTGCCCCTCAGGCCGTGGTCTGAGAGACGAAGTGATGACTTGGATTTAACACGGTTGCAGAAATAGCCGGTTGTAATACGGATTTCAGTTAGTAACCGTTCATTCACCAGGTCATTGCGAGGAGGCGGCGGCAGCCGACGACGAAGCAATCCCCGCCGCTGAGATTGCTTCGCTTCGCTCGCAATGACAGTTTACGGCAGTTGTTCATTGACGGTTACTTTCTGCAATTAGTATAAGAAAGAAAAGAAAGGTTCTTAACTCTGCGCTCTCTGCGGCTCTGCGGTGAGATTTGAGCGCACAGGTGCCTGAGAACGCAATGGATTTTTCTCCATGCGAAATGCGAAGTATCAAGCTCGCGTACAGGTGAAGACGAAGCAGTAGGCGAAGGTCAGAGGCAGGAGGTTAAGAAAGCGTTTGAACTTGTTGTAAGGGAAGACCTGCTTGACCCTGAACCCGCCGGATTCAAGCAACCTTTTCCATTCGCTGAGACTTCCAAATCTCTCAAGCAGTTGGTGGTGGTCTGGGCCGCCGCGGAAGGTGGCCTTGCGCCAGAGGTCACCGATATATCTGCTGTTGGGTACCATAACAACCGCCCTGCCCTCCGGCTTTAGCACACGGTGCATCTCGCAGATACCAGCATGCATGTCAAGGAAATGTTCGAGGCTGCCGAGGTTGTATATTATATCGAATGAGGCGTCGGGGTAAGGCAGGCACTCACCGTCCGCGACGGCAAGTTTCGCTTCTGGACAGAGTTTGCTTGCAATCTTGATAGCCTTGGAAGAAAAATCGCAGCCGAAAAGCGTACAGTTTTTTCCTTGCAGTGCTTCAAGGAGGTATCCACCGCCACATGCAATGTCGATGATGCGGCTCTCAGGCGCAGGCGGGACATGGCTGGCAATCCAGCGGTAAAACCCCTCCCTTGCCCGCAGCGGGCGCTCGGCGAACCGCCTGTCATAGTAATTGCGCAGCTCGCCTGTGGAAATCTCCCCGGGTGTACCTCTCACCTTCATTCTGCAGGGGGCTCCTTGTCAATGAAGGTCTGCCGGCCCGCGATGGGCGGTTTTGTGGAGATGGACTCATAAATCTGCATAACTTTGTCTGTATAGGTTTCGAGGTCGAACTGCTCCTGCGCTTTTCTGAGCGCAGCCTGCGAGAAGGACTCGAGCAGTTCCCTGTCGCGGGCCAGGCGGATAAACGCCCTGGCGAGTTCCGCAGGCGTATCCTTGACAATCAGGCCGTTTATGTTGTCGTCAATTATTTCGGGAATAATTCCGCGTTCAGAGCCGATAACGGGCCGGCCTACAGCCATTGCTTCCCGGACAGCCCGGCAGGTCTCGTCCGTGCCCGGTACGAGAAACACCTTGAGGTCCATTGCCTTGAGCACACCTACATATTCTTCTCCGGTGCGGTACCCGCTGAAGATGACCGCGTCTTCAATGCTGAGATGCTTGGCGGGTCTGACCGCGACTTCTTCCTTGTGAGTGCCGCGGCCGACAACAAGGGCTTTGAGGTGAGGGATTTGCTCGCGTGCCTCGCGGACCGCACGCAGGAAAGCGCCAAACCTCCTGCGGCGCTGGATTCGCGCGACAATCCCGACGACAAAGTCGCCCTCGTCAATGCCAAGCTGCTCACGCATGTCGGGCGCAGGCGCCTCAGGGTTGAACCGGCTCAGGTCAACAGCCGGTTCCACGCGCCAGATACGCTCCTGCGGCAGGGCGAACACTTTGCGCGATTCTTTTTCATGGTAGTTGCTGCCGACAATAAGGCCGTCGGTAATGTTGCGTGCAAGGTGGCGGACGCGCAGCCTCCTCCAGAGCCCCCCGAGGGAATGCACCGTCCGTAAGACGAGAACAGGCCGGTCACAGTGACGAGCCGCCCATCCGCCCAGAAGGTGGTCGTTGAGAAGGTGCGTGTGCACGATGTCTATTTCCTGTTCGGATATGAATCTTGCGAGCGCAGGCAAATCGCGGGCGTTATCAGCTATCGAAAAGTGCTTGCTCAACCGGAAATCCGTCACCGGCTGGATTCCCAGCTCTTCGGCCCGCTCCTCGATAGATGAGTGCTGGCCTTCGTAAAACTGGCCGCAGGCAAATATTACGTTCACCCTCCGGCGCGCAAGGCCCGCGACGAGGTTGAGCACAGGCTCGGCGGGGCCGGTAAGCTTGACGTTGCTGAAAAGGTGAAGAACTTTCATAGTTTGCTTACAGTATCTTGCCGTATTTGCGCACAACTGAAATCCATTTTTGACGCCGCCTCTCTGCTTTTTCCTGTATTTGCGGCAACCGCCATTTCATCTTTTCGGTCAGCCCTGTTTCTCTAAGGAAGCGAAGGAAGAACCGGGCTGCCACGGGCCGGGCGACACAGAAAGGCACGCTGCAGTATAGCTGAACAAGGTTTTTTGCCACCCTTGAGTGATTCGGCCTGCGCCAGAGCTGTATCCCGTCAAAATCAGTAAGGAAGAACTGCACAGGCCCGCCCGGCTTCTGGGCGACAAGTATGTTTGAGGCTTTCAGGTCGCCGTGGTAGATAGACTCGTTGTATATCTTCGCAAGCGCGGCTGCAAGGTCTCGCAACAGGGTACTCATTTGCCCAGGCTGCGGCGCATGCTGGACAAAGTTTCTGTGAATGTATCGCGCCAGGGTTTCAGTTGATTCAAGGTACTTGCTGACAAGGTAGCTGCGCTTAAGGCGCCCCAGGGAGAACTCCTCAACGAGCGCAAGCGGGCGAGGGACGGGAATCTGGCGCAGGAGGAGCGCGTTTGCGGCATGCCAGGCCCTTCTGCCGCGTGGGCGCTGGAACATATCCTTGAAGTTCTGCCATAAGCTGACTGATTCGATTCGCTTGACGTAGAACGTGCCACCGCCTGTTTCAACCGCACCTGCGCTTTTGCCTGTGGCACGGTGTTTCTCCACAGCGGCGAGAACGTCCGATGTATTCACGTCGCGCCTGCGGTAGATTCTCGCCTTGCCCTCATGTTCCACCATAAAGTGGGTGCCTGTCTTGAGACAGCGCCTGGCGCGGGATTTTTTGCGTATACCGCGCAGCTTGCGAGCCCTTGAGGTGACTCGCTGAAGGAACCTCGTCCCGTGAGCGCCACCCATGTAGCTGCGAAGAAATGCTTCTATTTCAGACTGGCTGCACATTGTGCCGAGGTTGAAAACAAGCTGGCCTATGTCCCTGATACGCCGGCGGCTGGAGACACCTGCGCCGAATACGGCCTTGTGCAGGTCGAGGAAGTAGAACTTAAACCCGGTGTCCAGGGGCTTGCCGAAAAAGTTGCCCGGCTGCATATCACGGTGATAAACGCCCCGGTTGTGAAGTGTGCGCAACTCCGCCCCGAGGCTTGAGAGCATCCGCAACCTGCCCTCGGCGCTCAGTGATTCGAGAAGCTCTCTCAGGTTCCTGGCGTCTTTAATCGCGCCTGTGAGCAGCATACTGGTAAGCTGGCCATCGAGGGTGCCCTGTGCATAGGCCAGGGGATGGGGAACCGCAAAGCCCAGCGACCGCATCTTCTCGAGCGCGTCCCACTCCGCCTTGGCGCGGGACCCGGCGAACCGGGAACTCAGTCCCTCAGTGAGTGTGGAGCAGAAGTGCTGCTTGAGGTAGGCAAAGAAACCGTTGCTCTCAAAGCACACTACCCTGCGGTGCGCGGTCGCCTTGATTGTCTTGTGCGGGAGTTCGAGAGGGTTGGTCCCGGCGGCAAGCATTCGCCCGACCGGGCTCTGTGCAAAGTCAGGGTTAAGATGCCACCTGAGCCCTGAAACTGTAAATTCACAACCTTTACGCTGCAAGGCCAACTCCCGGCTGAAAGCTGTTGAGTGGTGCATAATTAGCAGAACAGAGCGTGTAAGTCAACTCTATTCGCATGACTTGGCACAGCATCGCGGGCGAAAAGCAGTTTGACAATTTGTGATACAGGTGCTACATTTATATGGAGAATGCTGGAAATATGACATGTTGGATACGGCATGGCTTTGTTCTGGAAAAAAGATGACCAGGAAGTGAACTTCGCCCAGGGCGATGTAGTGGGAGGCAGGTACAAGCTCCTGCGTGAAATATCGCGCGGCGGCATGGGGATAGTCTACCACGCGCGCGACAAGACGCTCAGCCAGGAAGTGGCGCTGAAGTTCCTGCCCGGCGCGCTTGCAAGGAACCGCAAGGCGGTAGAAAACCTCAAGCAGGAAGCCAGAATCACCATGGCACTGTCACACCCCAACGTTATGCGGATTTACAACTTTGTGGACGAGCCCGACTTCAAGTACGTGGTGATGGAGTATGTTGACGGCCCTACCCTCGAAGAGGTCCTTGATACCAAAGGCAAGCTTACCATTGAAGAGATGTTGAGGTGGGCGAAGGGGATTTGCGAAGGTCTGCAGTATGCACACGGAAACGGTGTCCTGCACAGAGATGTTAAACCCTCCAACATAATGCTGCACAAGGGCGAGATAGTGAAAATTACAGACTTCGGCATTGCACGCAGAATGAAAAACCAGATGCACAAGCTTACAAAGGCTGTTCGGCTGGGGACGCCGCCCTACATGTCTCCCGAGCAGCTCATGGGCGAGTATATGAACCACTGCAGTGACATATATTCTACCGGGGTCGTGATCTACGAGTGCTTAAACGGTGTGCCGCCGTTCTCGGAAGGGTCTGTTGAGACGCAGATAATGCTTAAAAAACCTCATGAACTGCTCAACGTGCCTGACTATGTTAACAAGGCCCTGAGAAGAGCCCTTAACAAGTACCCGCAGAACAGATGGCAGAGCGCTATTGAATTGTACGAGGCACTGCTGGGACGACGCGAGGCGGAAGAAGCCGTTTACATAGAAGCCAGAGAACCCAAGAAACGACCGGTTCAGAAGCCAACCATCCCCGCTTCAGAAAAGCCCAAGGTACTGGTAGTTGATGACGAGATGGACATAAGGACCCTGCTGGGTGCACTGCTGAGGGTGAGCGGCTATATTGTCGAAGATGCTTCTGACGGTCTGGAAGCTGTGACAATGCTTACTAACCATGAGTTTGACCTGGTTCTGTCAGATATCTACATGCCTAACATGGATGGAATACAGCTCCTGAAGCATATCCGCGAGAATGACCTCACAATCCCTGTCGTTATTGTTACGGCAAGCACTGCTGAAAAAGACATTCTTGAAGGCTACAACTGGGGAGCAGACTATTACATAACGAAGCCTTTCGACAATGAGTGCCTGCTTGAGATTGTCTCGGAGCTCACGGGCGGCGGAGATTCCTGAAACCCCGCCCTTAGGCAAAACCTGCGGCAAACTTGACTACTAAGTAAATGCCTGTTATTATTTTAGGGGGCAGATACTACTGCCCGGAGCCAGTATGGAAACGTTAGACCTTGACTGGAGACTGCATGGAAGATACAGCGAGGATAGAGAAGCTTACTGAAAATGTGACCCGCGTTTTCTTCGGTAAGAACGAGGTGGTGAAACTTACCCTGACCGCGCTCTTGGCGGGAGGGCACGTGCTTATCGAAGACGTCCCCGGCGTAGGCAAGACCGTTCTTGCAAGGGCGCTCGCGCGCTCAATTGACTGCTCCTTCCGCAGAATACAGTTTACGCCCGACCTGCTCCCTTCCGATATTGTCGGGGTGTCAATCTTCTCGCCTGAGGCCGACGAGTTTATCTTCCGGCCAGGGCCTGTTTTCGCAAACGTCATACTTTCAGACGAAATAAACCGTACAACCCCGAGAACGCAATCAGCGCTCCTTGAGGCTATGAACGCTTTCCAGGTCTCCGTGGACGGTGTGACGCACAAGTTGGAGCTGCCCTTTATTGTGCTTGCGACGCAGAACCCGTATGAGTTTGAAGGCACATACCCCCTGCCCGAGTCGCAGCTCGACCGCTTTCTTATGCGCATAGAAATAGGCTATCCCGACCTCGACCACGAAAAACAGGTAATCCTGTCGCAAACGCACCAGCACCCCTTGGATACACTTTCACCCGTGCTGACCCGCCAGGAGATTCTCGACCTGCAGAACAGGGTCAAGCAAGTTCGCGTGGATAAGAGCATTCTCGACTACATCTTGCAGATAACCCGCAGGACACGTGAGAACACCAAGCTCCAGACAGGCGTCAGCCCGCGGGGCTCGCTCATGTTCAGGCGCGCAGCTCAGGCCTATGCCCTGATAGAGGGCAGAGAGTACGTGATTCCAGACGATATCAAGAAGCTGGCGGGACCTGTCCTCTGCCACCGCGTAATAGTCCGTGCGACAGCGCGACAGGATGCACGCAGGGCCGCCGCGGTAATCAAGGAAATAGTTGACCTGGTGCCAGTGCCTGTATAGCTGACGGGGCTGCAGTCTCGAAAGGCGCAGTGATTGAGTCTTCCCGGCTCAGCCACTTCAGGAGGCGGAATTGGCAAATGTTACGTCCCAGAGACAGCAAAAGAGCCCGCCGGACGAATACGCGCTTGACCGCGAAGACAAATCCCGCATCCAGATAGGACTGGAATACATATTCGACCCGCGTCGCAGGTGGGTTCGCAGGTGTGTGACCTTTGGCATAGTCGGGTTGGCGATGCTGACGTGGGGAGCGGGCTTGTTTGCGCTGAGCAAAGCACTTGCCGCGCTTTTTATTCTACTCGTTCTGTTGACGGCTGTCGCCAGGTTGTACCTTGCCATAACCAGCACCCGCACGTTCCGCAAACTTTTCAAGGCACGCAGGCTCCACCTTACTACCGAAGGATGGTGGTTTGTAATATTCACCATTGCAATTGGCGTGGCTGCTATGAATACCGGTGTCAACCTCCTCTACCTTGTACTCTCCATGATGCTCTCCTCAATTGTGATAAGCGGGATTCTTTCAGAAATAACCTTCCGAAAAGTATCAATAAGCCGCTCAGCGCCCTACTCGGTCTTCGCCGGTGAACAATTCGATGTGACCTTGCAGGTTCACAACAACAAGCTCCTGTTTCCGTC
>CAYWBA010000143.1:0-8072 GCA_964455955.1 uncultured Planctomycetota bacterium
AACATGTCAGTGAACAGCCGTCAAAAAAAATGGAAGCGGCTGAGGCGAAGGCCGAAGCGCAATCGCTCAAAAGGTGGGCCAAACAAGCTGCGATTCCCGTAACGGACAGCTTCACCGCCAGGACCTGCCCGCAGTGAGCGCCTTCCTGCCAGACGCGGTTGCATCACCTTCGCTGTCTTGCTATATTGCGGCAATCTCCGGAGGATGAGGATTGAGACACAAGGCAGTAGCTTTCCTTTTACTTCTGCTCAGCGCCGTTTTCGCCACTGGTTTCAGCGAATCAGATGGAAAGGAAGTAGTTCACGGCAAGCTCGGGCGCAGGATACAGAGCATCCTTGCCTCGAAGAAGCTGCACGGCGCTGTGGTTGGCGTGAAAGTAGTTTCTCTGGCGGGCGGGGAAACTGTTTATCAGCTCAACGCCGGCAGGCTTTTCTCAGTCGCATCCAACATGAAGCTTGCAACGACCGCTGCTGCGCTTGTGGCGCTTGGGGCTGAGCACCGGCTTAGTGCGACCCTGTACCGCCGGGGCAGGATAGATTCGGGTGTACTCAAAGGCGACCTTGTGATTGTAGGGCTTGGTGATACCTGTATCTCAGGCCGGTTCCACGGCGGCAATCAAGAAGCGGTGCTGGACTCCTGGGCCGCGTTGGTCCGGTCCCTTGGGATGACCCGCGTCGAGGGCAACATAGTTGCCGATAGTACAGCCTACGGCCCGCAGATGATACCGCCCGGCTGGCCGAGGAATCAGCTTGACAAGTGGTACTGCGCACCTGTGAGCGCGCTTTCAATTAACGACAACTGCTTCGACATCACAATCTCGCCCGGCGCCGCGCCCGGCAGGCCCGCTGCTGTCTCAGTGAGGCCGCGGGCAGACGTTATGAAGTTTGCAAACTCGTGCACAACCACCTCCAAGAAGAAAAAGCATTTTATCTCTATTATCAGGAAACCCGGTACGAACCAGATTACAGTTAAAGGTGCGTTCTGGCAGGGGTCGGGGCCGCAGAGCTTCAATATTACTGTTCATGACCCGCCGCTCGTGTTCGCCGGTGCGTTTGCATCGGCGCTCAAGAGGCAGGGCATAACTGTAAGCGGGAAGGTTGTAAAGCTCGCAGAACCTGTCTCAAGAAAAGGGCTTGTCCCCGTGGCGCAGCATAGCATCCTTCTCGCGACTGCAATCTCAATAGCGAACAAGCGGAGCCAGAACCTGCACGCGGAAATCATCCTGCGTGAGCTCGGCCGGGGTGTCGGGAGCGGGACGCGCGCCAGCGGGATAAAGTCTGTCGTGAACTTTTTCAAATCGTTCGGCGTGCCGGAAGCACAGGTCTCACCCGCCGACGGCTGCGGGCTTGACAGCAACACGAAGCTCTCACCCGCCGCGATTGTAGCGCTTCTCAAGTACATGCATTCGCGGCCTGATTATCACGTCTTCAAAGAATCGCTTGCGGTAAGCGGGCACGACGGGACGCTCAAAAAACGGCTGAACAGGAAACCCTTTGCGGGCAAGGTACATGCCAAGACGGGATACATCGCCGGGGCGAGCGCGCTTTCAGGTTATGCGACAGACGCCGCCGGGCAGAAGTTTGCCTTTTCCATTGTCTTTAACAATGCGCGCAAGCTTTCCAACTCGTTTATGAAAGGCGTACAGGACGAAATCGTCTCCGCAATTGTTGAGAGCCGGTAATCCGGGTTAATACCGGCTGCTTCGGTGGGTAGCTTATGGGTGCACTTGAGATTATCTGCGGGATTGGGGCAGGGCTTCTAACAGGGTTTTTCGGCTCCATGCTCGGCCTTGGCGGCGGGTTCATCATGGTGCCGGTGCTTGTGCTCGGCTTCGGCCTTCAGATTCACCTCGCTGTCGGGACAAGCCTTGCCGTTATGATTTTCACCGCATCCTCTTCAGCCGCGGGGTACTGGCGCCACGGCAGGATTGACTTCAGGCTCGCGTTCTGCCTTATGGCCACTTCGCTTCCCGCAGTTGTGCTCGGGGCATACATCGGCAACATGCTTGGGCGCGGCACGCTCAAGGTTGTATTCGGCGCGGCGCTTGCCATGGCTGCGGTTCGCATGTTGGCCGGCAGGAAGGCCCTGGCCAGCCACGGGTTTAAGAAGCACGTCCTTGAGCGCCGGATTGTTGACCGCGAGGGAACTGTCTTTACCTACAACGTGAACCTCGTCCTGACAATGATTTTCGCAGGTGTTGCAGGGCTTTCAGCAGGCCTTCTGGGAATCGGCGGGGGGATTGTCAACGTGCCGGTGCTCACTTTTGCAGGCCTGCCCATCCACCTTGCGGTGGCGACATCGAGCTTCCTCATAATCTTTAACGCTATCACCGGCGCGACCTCGCACGCCTTCCTGGGAAACATAAACTACGCCCTGGCCGCCGCGATTGTGCCGGGCGCAATTGCCGGCGCCCAGCTCGGCGCAATGGCGGCAAAGAGAGTCAAACCGAAAAAGCTGCGCCTGATACTCGGCTTTGCGCTGCTGGTGCTTGCGCTGCGGATGGTATTCAATGCAATTGGCTGACGGATAGCATAGCGTTACTCATAGTTCTCTCGACTGTACAATTTCTAAAAGGTGTTGAAAACGCGCGTGTCCCGTGCTATAAGCTATTGAGCAAGGGCGGCGTAGCTCAGTTGGTTAGAGCGGCGGATTCATAAGCCGCAGGTCGTAGGTTCGAGCCCTACCGCCGCTACACAAAACTTTTCTTCGCGCCCGCTTAACTAACCCTGTCGGGCGTCCAGCATATCAATACATTCCTGCAGGTTCGGGATGTGATTCCCGATTTGCAACAGATGTTCGTGGATTATTGGCGCAGATGTATTGCTGACCAATTTGCCGGCCCTGAGAAGTTCAAGTACTGTGCCGATAGCTGAAAGCGTTTCGATTTCAGCCTTGGTGAGGGCCTTCAGAATGGAATAGGTTGCCATATCCACCACGTCCTCCTCCCTGCCCCCGCCTAAAAAGCGAAGGGCCTTAGCATCTACCGGACACGACCGACCGGCTTCAACCTCAGCCCTCCAAAAGCATCCTTTGTCCTGGGTCGTGTAAGGCGTAAGCCTTCAAGACGAGGATGCCTTTGTGGAATGTATTATATAGAACTCCCGTCCGGTTGCAAGGGTCTTGACAGTTCTTTGCGCAGATGATATGTTTGCGGCGGGTTTGTTGTTGTGGTAAACTTGTAGTGGAAACTTGGGGTCAAATGGCTCAGGCAAAGTATTTAACAGGAGCAAGCAGTTATGAAGGAGTGCCCGTTCTGCAAGTCGCAGGTTCCTGACCTGGATTACTTGTGCCCAAAGTGCGGCAAGCCGTTTGGGGTTGAACAGATGGCTGAGGTGGTTGCGAAGGCCGAGCCGGATGCCATCACCCGCATCGAAACACGCCATGTTCCCGGCCACGCCGGGATTGCCATTGTGAAGATAGCTGGAAACTGTGACGACAGCCTGAGCAAGAAGCTGAAAGAGGAGCTTGCGACATTGCGGGCTGATAACCCGGAGGCAGTCATATTCGACCTTTCAGACACCAGGTTGATATTCTCCAGGGCTCTGTCATTGTTCATTGCGTTTGTCAGGGAACGCGAGGACAATAGGGCCGACTCGACCGCTTTCATAAACCTGCAAGAGTCAATCGTGCATGTGATAGACTCCCTTGGCCTCGGCCCAATGCTGCCTGCTTATGAGTCAATGAAAGACGCGCTTGCAGCAGTTCGAGGACAGAAACCGGATTAGGCTGCTGCTCCATCTTGATGCCGATTTTCGCCCACCCATTTATCACTTTCCGAAGCTCTGGTGAAGTGCAGGGCTAATGCAATGATTCGGCGGAAATTTGGGATTTTCCCATTTGCGGGCAGGTGTTTTGTGTTATAATGACAGGGCCCCAATTCCCTGTATTTGTAAGGGTTTGGCGGCGAGATACGGGTGTCGTAACAGTCTTTGGATAGCTGCAGGTTCGAGGACTCGTGGCGGGAGCCGGGACAGAGGGTCGCGAAAGCATGAGAGAGGATAATCCGAAAGAGGACCTGTCCTTCGGCCGTGTAGCACTCGAGAAGCGCTACGTAAGCGAGCAGGAACTGAAGGAAGCGCTCGATGTCCAGGTCAAGCTGCGCGCGATGGGCGTACATCCCAAGCGCCTGGGTGAAATACTGCTCGAGCGCGGCTACCTCACGCGCAAGCAGTCTGAAAATATTCTCGCCACGCAGAGAAACCTCGAAGCCCAGCGCAAGATTCCCGGTTACGAGATTCTCACCGAGCTCGGCAGGGGCGGGATGGGGACGGTCTACCGCGCGGTGCAGAGAAGCATGAACCGCGAGGTTGCGCTCAAGGTGCTCTCGCCGCGTCACGCCCGGAACAAGGACTATATTACCCGCTTCTTGCGCGAGGCCCGCCTCGTCGCAAAGCTCAGCCACGAAAACATAATCGCTGGAATAGATGTGGGTGAGGCCGACGGGCTCTACTACTTCGCGATGGAGTACGTGGAAGGTGATACAGTTGTGGAGATTATCAGGCGCGAGGGGGCCATTCTTGAGAAAAAGGCTATAGACATCGTGCTGCAAATCGCCCGCGCGCTTGAGCACGCCGACAAGAACGGCCTTGTGCACCGCGACGTGAAGCCGCAGAACATAATAGTTACACACAAAGGCATCGCCAAGCTCTGCGACCTCGGCCTGGCGAAGGCGGATGACTCGGAAGCTCATATTACGCACGCAGGCATTTCAATAGGCACGCCTCATTACATCTCACCTGAGCAGGCAAAGGGCCTGGCGGATGTCGATATCCGCAGCGATATCTATTCGCTCGGAGCCAGTTTCTATCACATGGTTGTCGGAGAGGTGCCCTTTGTCGGCTCAAGCCCCATGGTGGTAATGACCAAGCACCTGACTGAAGATGTGCCTTTTCCCGCTGACAAGAACCTCGACCTTTCAGTATCCACGGGTGAAGTTATTTATAAGATGATGGAAAAGCGTGTGGAAGACCGCTACCAGAGTCCTGCAGAACTCCTGGTTGACCTTGAAAGGATTGCACAGGGCCTGCCGCCTGCAATAGCGGGCAAGAGGCCCGTCACCGGCCGGCTCTCGCGTCCTTCGCGGCGCAGGCCCAGCACCCGCAGGAGGGCTCGCCGGGGAAGGTTTATCGGAAGGCGGAAGCTGTCCGCACTTCGCACACACAGGCGGCACGAAGGAGTCATGCTCGCAGTCTTTATGCTTGCAGTCATTTTTATGTTTGCATTTGCAGTGCTTATGGGTTATGTTAGTTCAGGCCAGGATATTGTAGACCGCATAGATTACGGCAAGTACGAGGCTGAAAAGGTAGAGCTTGAGGCGAGTGGCGCGCTCGAGGAGGCGAGGCAGTTCGACCGGGCTAATCCTTACGAGGACAAGGAAGTTATAGCCCGGAAGTATCGCGAAGTTTTCGAAAAGTATCCCGATTCAGTTGTGGCGAAGGAAGCTAAGGAACGCTACGAAGAGGTTTTGCAGAGAAGGAAGTAGTTCCTTGCAACCGCACGCGTTGCGATAGTTGAAAGGAGTCTGTCATGGCAATAAATGCGCCCAAGCGGGGAGGTGGCGGCCGGTACGGCAGGCAGCCGGCGAGAGGCAGGCAGCCGGCGAGGAGCAGGCAGCCGGCGAGAGGCAGGCCTACAGGTGGCCGCGGCGGAAGATACGAGGAGGATGACGACTACGACCAGCCGTATTATGCTAAGAAGGCGTCGGGAAGCGGTCACGAGAAAGCCGGATTCATAATCCTCGGCGGCGGCGTTCTTGTCGTTATTATCACGATTATCTTCCTTGCCGCAGGCGGCGGCAAGGCGACTGTCAAAAGGGCGATAGGTATCCAGAAGGGCGGGAAATACGAGCGAGACGCCAGAGCCCATGACGCCAGCGACCTGCTTGGTATCGCGCGGCAGTTCGATGCGGCCAACCCGTACGAGGACAAGGAAATCGTTGCCGAAAAGTACAAGGTGGTCGTTGACAGATTTCCCGGCACCGCGCCCGCAAAAGAAGCAAAGATATACTACGACAAAGTAATGGACCGGCGAAGGTAGCTCATCAACTGTCTGACAGGCTGGAATTGGTGAATCAGAGTGGCACGGGCGCACATCGTCCGTGTCACCTTTAGTTGAAAGGCGGGACATTGCAAAGCCATAATACCCTCCAGAGGCTCAAGGAAAAGGTCAGCGGCGCGGTAAGCAGGGGGGAGTTCACTCTCGCCTCCGGCAAGAAAAGCAACTTTTACTTTGACTGCCGCCTGGTGACCCTGGACGCTGAAGGCGCCCACCTTGCGGCCAAGGCGATGCTTGCGATTATCCGCGAACTCGGCGCCACCGCCGTCGGCGGGATGTCCATGGGGGCCGACCCGCTTGTTTCCACAATAGGGCACCTCTCTCACCTTGAGGGCTCGCCGCTGAAAATGTTCTACGTCCGGAAAGAAGCCAAGAAACATGGCAAGGGCAAGCGAATCGAAGGCCCGCCGCTTTCAGGAGAAGACAGGGTTGTGATAGTCGAGGATGTCACCACCACCGGGGGCTCGGCGCTCAAAGCGGTCGAGGCTGTGCGAAACGAGTTCGGAACCGAGGTCCTAACTGTGCTCACCCTTGTCGACAGGCAGGAAGGCGCGCAAGACAACCTGACAGATAAGAATCTTAAACTCATTTCCCTGTTCAAAGCGGAAGATTTCTAAAGATTGCCCTGCGGCGTTGCGTTGGAGTTTCAGCATGGGCAGCGTTCTTGCGGAAATTATCACTACCGGAAACGAGGTCTTAGGCGGCCGCATCATAGATACCAACGGGGTGTATCTTTCACGCCGGCTTGCGCAGGCAGGAATCACTCCAGCCTACCGCACCACGGTAGGAGACGATGAAGGGCATCTCTGTGAAGTGCTCAATGCCGCGCTTGGCAGGGCACAGGTCGTTGTCATGACCGGCGGGCTCGGCCCGACGGAGGACGACCTTACACGCGAGGTTTGCGCCAAGGTCCTTGGTAAAAAACTTGTTCACAACGAAGAAGCCGAGAAGCACGTTAGCGCTGTTCTGAAAAAGTACGGCGTCACTTTTGAGGAACCAGAACTCAGGCAGGCATTCTTCCCCGAAAGCGCGCGGCTGATTCCAAACACGCACGGCACTGCTTACGGGTTCTACGCGGAAAAGGGCGGGCGGGTGCTTGCCGCGCTCTCAGGCGTTCCGTCTGAGCTTGCGCAGATGACGGACGAGTATCTGCTTCCATATCTGGCGGAATCATTCCGGGAAGTTTCGCCTGATGTAGTCCGGCTGCTCCACATTTTCGGCCTTTCGGAATCGCAGCTTCAGAAACTAACAAGGCCTGTTCTCAAAGATTATCCTGAAATTGCCTGGGGGATTACGGCAAGCCAGCTTGTAATCACCCTGGGCTTGGCTGCGCCACACGGGCGTGAAGATGTTGTAACCTCGGCGCAGCGGCGGATTTCAGAAAAGCTAAAGCTCAGGCTTTTCGCCACCGGCGGCCGGACCCTGCACGAGACAGTTGCTTTTCTTCTGATGGAGCGCAGGCTTACTCTCGCCGTTGCCGAGTCCTGCACCGGCGGGCTTGTCTCGCACCTGCTTACGGAAGTGCCGGGCGTCTCTGCGAGCCTGCTTGAGTCTGTTGTGACTTACTCGAACGAATCGAAGGTCAGCCGCCTCGGGGTCAGCAAAGAGTCGCTTGAAACTCACGGCGCGGTTAGCGGGCAAGTTGCGGAGGAAATGGCCCGCGGCGTGCGGGAGGAAAGCGGCGCCGACTTCGGACTCTCGACAACAGGCATTGCAGGCCCGGCGGGCGGCACGCCGCAGAAACCGGTTGGGCTTGTCTATATCGCAGTCGCGGCGGGGCAGGGCGCGTGGCGGCGGAAGTTTACCTTCAGCGGCAGCCGCTCGGACATAAAACTGAGGGCTGCAAACACGGCGCTTAACATGCTGCGGCTCGCAATCCTGCGTGGCCTGCCGAAATAAACGCGCTCTAAGGGTTGAAGCGGAAGTCGATAATATCGCCGTCCTGGACAAGATAGTCTTTGCCTTCGAGCCGTGCAGTTGCGTGGCGGGCTTCCTTGTACGAGCCGATTTCAAGAAAC
>CAYWBA010000144.1:0-8062 GCA_964455955.1 uncultured Planctomycetota bacterium
AGGATTGTCCGGGTCGATGCGGTAGAAGGGGGCAAGGCGTACGACATAGGGGTATGCTTCCTGAACCTGCGGCCCGAGGACGTGGCGGTTATTGACAAATACGTTAGCACAGAACTCGAGAATCCCTGAGCCGGCGATTTGGCAGGCAGAGGCGGTATTATTTGCCTGCAGCCTCTTTCTTCAGTTGAGGCAGGACCTGTTGTTTGGCTCGTATCGCTTCCGGCGAATCCGGGAACTTCTTGATTAGTTCATCAAACGTCTCTATGGTTTTGTTCAGGCGGCCGCCCTTGTAATAGCAAACCCCAAGTGCCCAGTAGGCCTCTGGAAGCGACTTGCTGTTCTTGTGCGTTTCCATGAACTTCTTGATGTTCGCCACTGCTTTGTCCCATTCTTGCTTGTCTGCGGGCGCGGCTGCCTGGGCAAGCTCTATCTGGTCAGCGTAACCCTTTTCGTCGTTAGGGTCCATGCGCTTTATTGTTTCAATGCACTCCTTCATATTCTCAGCATCGCCCTTTCGGGCGTAATACATGCCAAGCTCTGTAGCCTGTCTGAGGCCTTTGTCAGCTTTGTTTGCAGGGTCCAGTTCGATAACCTTCTTGGCGTACTCGACCCACTTCTCCTCATTGCGCATGGAAGAGTAGAGCCTCATAAGCAGCTCTGCCGACGTTAGTGCGAGCCCGCTCTTATTCTCCGGGTCAAGCGTCGCCATCTTCTGGGCGGCCTCTATTGCCTTCTCAAGCATGTGCGCGCGCGCGAAGAAA
Organism: uncultured Planctomycetota bacterium; assembly: GCA_964455955.1. GTDB lineage: Bacteria > Planctomycetota > SKW154 > SKW154 > DAOVDS01 > CAYWBA01. The sequence goes on from CAYWBA010000144.1 coordinate 762, forward strand.
TACACCAGTCCTTCATAAGCCTCGCCTGCAGAACCTTTTTCATTCTTCGGGTCAAGCTCCACAATCTTGTCCACGCACTCAACAACTTTCTTCTCATTCTTGAGCCTGATATAGAAATCCATAATCAGTTCAGCCGATTTAAGAGCAAGCCCGCTTTTGTTTTCCGGGTCAAGCTTGCCCAGCTTCTCGGCAGTGTCTATAGCTTTGTCAAACCTTTGGCTATCGGCGTAGAACGCTGCCAGCTTCTCATAAGCTTCGCCCGCAAGACCTTTCTCGTTCTTCGTGTCCACCTCGACCGCTTTCTCAAGAGCTTTCTGCGCTTCGTCACGGTTTCCCTTGGCAAGATGTCCCTTTGCAAGCTGCAGATAAGCTGCCGGGTTTGCGGGGTCTTCCTTAATCTTCTTCTGGCCCTCGGCTATGTTCAGGTCGGCATCCCGGAGTTCGGTCAAGGCGCTGAGATAATCTTCAGGGCCTCTGAACCCGCCGACACGGCCAATTTCCTTGCCCTCCGGGTCGAGCATTATTGTGGTTGGAATGCCCTTTATGTTGAACTTCTGCGCCTCTTTCTGGCCTGCTCCCCAGGCGTCGAGTTTCACAAGGACAAAACCTCTGAGGAAATCCTGCACTTCCTTCTTAGGAAAAGTCTGCGCTACGAGCATCCTGCAGGGCTGGCAGCGCTCGGGATTGGTGAGGAGCAGAACAACCTTGAGCCCTTTCTCCTTGGCAACTTTGAGAGCTTCCTCCAGATTTGAGAGCCACTGGAGTCCTTCCGCTTTCTTCTGAGGCTCAGCCTTCGGTTCTTCCTTCGGTTGTTCTTTAGGTTGTTCCGGAGCGGGCTTGTCTTTGGAAGACTCCTGCGGAACTGCCTGCGGCTTGTCTTTCGGCTGTTCCTTGGGGGCATCGGCCTGGGCAAACAGCACGGAGCACATAAGAATGAACGCCAGCAATAATCCAACATATTTCACAAGAATATCCTCCAAAAGTGCTTTCCTGTAATTTTTATTAACCTTCAACTCGCCTATATGCAAGAAGATTTACTCGCCAAGGCTAAAATGTAAGGCAGGTTCAAGTTGCATAGCTTCCCGGGAGGTTCCGGCAGGGCTCAGGGCTTAAGGATTATTTTCCCTCTGGGCTCTTCGACCACGCGCGCGATTACAGCCCCTGTTTCCCCTTCAGAATGGAGCTCACTTACGAGAGCCTGCGCATCCTTCTGGGGCAGCGCGATGAGCAGCCCGCCTGATGTCTGGGCGTCGCAGATGATGTCAATATCTACAGGCGAGAAATCCTCTTGCCCGACGAAGCGGCAACTATAAAACTCCTTGTTGCGGTGCGTCCCGCCAGGCACAAGCCCCATTTCGGCATACTTTCTTGTCCCCTCAAGCACGGGAACTGCCGAAACGTCAAGCTCCACGCCGACATCACTTGCAATAACCATTTCGGCAAGGTGGCCTGCAAGCCCGAAGCCGGTCACATCTGTTATTGCATGGACGTTGTGACGCAGGGCGAGCTCGGATGCGGTCCGGTTAAGCAATATCATTGCCTGCGAGGCGGCGTCAAGGTGCGCGGAGTCCGCCATTTCGGCCTTGCCTGCAGTGTTGATTATGCCTGTGCCTATGGGTTTTGTGAGGACTATCACATCCTGCCCCGCGGCGCCGGCGTTGGTAACAATCTTGTCAGGGTGGACTATTCCGGTGACAGCCATGCCGAACTTGAGCTCTGCGTCATCTATAGTGTGGCCGCCGAGGAGCAGCACTCCCGCCTCGTGCAGTTTCGCAAGCCCGCCTGCGAGTATCTCGCCAACAACCTCTTTCGGGAGGCTGTCCTGCGGGTAGGCTACGATGTTGAGCGCGGTCAGGGGTCTTGCGCCCATTGCATAGATGTCGGAGAGCGCGTTTGCAGATGTAATCATGCCGAAGGTACGCGGGTCATCAACTATCGGCGTGAAGAAGTCCAGACTCTGCACAAGGGCGATTTCGTCAGTAAGCTTGTACACCCCCGCATCGTCGGACTTCTCAAGGCCGACAAGCAGCCTCGGGTCCCGCCACAGAGGCAGTTTTTTAAGTATTTCATCCAGGTCGCCCGGCCCGATTTTGGAAGCTCAACCCGCGCCCCGGACAGTCTGCGAAAGATGTATCTGCTTCTCGCTCATGCTTTCCCCAGCCACAAAGCCAAAATAAAACCAATTTACTATGTTAGACCGGATCCGCGGTCCAATCAAATCGGTTTTATCAATAATGCCCGGTTCTGGTATAGGTTTTTTGACGCTGTCCCTATACCCGTTTCATGTAGCGCGGAATACTCGCTAAGAAGGCTTATGTCTGAGCTGCAGGAAGTCATCAAGAATGTATTTCTGATAACAATTTTTACAAAGCCAATTGTTATCATCAGTGTACCCGCTGTGCTGGAATCCTTCATGATCCGAAATAGTCTCCCAGCAAAGGGCACAGTGTTCGTGGTCCCACCCTCCTTGAATAATGCTTGATCCTTCGGGTTGTTTCTCGTCAGGTGCAAGCTTTCGAATAATAAAAGATTCCCTGCTTTTCCACCCAACGGCATCGTGCGATTTGAAAACCTCTTCTCGCCATTTCCTGCTGCGGTCTCTGATCAGCGCCAACTGGTCCGGGATCCAATCTGAGTCAAGGCTATTCATGCCTTACAATTCCCTGTACGAAGAACAGGCTATACGCTTACGGGAAATTTCACTTGTCCCTATATTGTGCATACACCGGCTTTTTTTGCAAGTTGGAGACAGCCTATCCGAAAGAATACTCGCGGTTTGTTCCCTTAAAACGCGAATCGCGTTGCGGGCGATGCGGGTAAACATGTGTATCCCCGGGTATGAAACCCGGGGCTTGGTTCCGCCCCGATGGACGGGGCGGCTCTGGAACATTTCACCATGCCCGAATCCATGCCCAACTCAATCGCGTTGGGTGTTGACTCGGGGAGTGGGATTTGCTATGTTTAGGGTTCGTTTAGCCTTTCGGGGAGTAGTTTGGTGGCTGAAGACGACTTAATTCGAGAGACAGAAGGGCCGCAGTGCTGCACGGTAATCGGCTCCCCGCTCCGGCACTACTCTTCCCTGCCATCCACCAACAGGATGGTGGAAGAGGAAGCGCTCAAGGGCGCGCCGGAGGGGCTGGTGGTGGTTGCGGACGCGCAGACGGAGGGCAAGGGACGGCTTGGACGGGACTGGTTCTCGCCATCAGGCGAGGGGCTGTATTTCAGCATGTTGCTGCATCCAAGGTGCACTCCGCAGAACTTTGCGCTTATTCCTGTGGTTGTCGGGATTGGCATTGCCCGGGGACTTGAGAACCTGGGGGTAAAAGAGGTGGGCGTCAAATGGCCCAACGATGTGCAGATTGGTGGCCGCAAGGTTGCGGGAATTCTTGTCGAGGCCCGCACCACGGGGAAAAATGTTTTCGCGGTCGCAGGTGTGGGGCTTAACGTTGCCAACCGCGACTTCCCGCCCGAGCTTGCCGGCCGGGCGACTTCGCTCTACCTTGCCACGGGGAGGGAGCACAGCAACGAGGAGGTGCTGGGCCTGCTGCTGGGTGAGATTGAGCGGTTTTACTCAGACCTCTGCCTCGGGCGCAATGAGGGCCTTGTCTCGGAGATGCGCCGCCTCGATATCCTGAGAGGCAAAAGGGTCAGGGTGGATGTCGGCGAGTACATTGTTGGCACGGTGGTAGGGATTGAAGAGAGTGGAGCTCTGCTGCTCAGGACGGACAACAATGAAACGCGCGTTATCACCAGCGGTGAGGTCCGACTGGTAAGGGCAATTAATTCCGCCGGTAGCATCGGCTCGCGAGAAGAACTCTCGAAAGGGCACGGGAGGACAGATGTAAGCGGTGGAACTAAACCCCGTCTTGGGAACCCAGGCTCTGGGGAGGGGTAATTATGAGCAAGACCCGAAGGGAATGGGAAGAGACTACGCTGAAGAAAGTCACCGGCAAGCACCCGGAGCGACAGAAGAGTTTCAAAACAACCTCCGGTATAGAGTTTGAGCGGCTTTACACTCCCGAAGACATCGAAAGTGCCGGCTACGCCGCCGATATCGGGTTTCCCGGCGAGTACCCGTTTACCCGCGGGGTGCAGCCGACAATGTACCGCGGCCGCCTCTGGACTATGCGCCAGTATGCAGGCTTCGCCACGGCCAGGGAGACAAACCGGCGGTTCCGCTACCTGCTTGAGGCGGGGCAGACAGGCCTTTCTGTAGCATTTGACCTGCCGACGCAGATAGGCTACGACAGTGATGACGAGCTTGCGGCAGGCGAGGTTGGCAAGGTCGGGGTGCCGATAAGCAGTATGCGGGACATGGAGCAGCTTTTCGAGGAGATACCTCTCGGGCAGGTTTCGACCTCCATGACGATAAACGCAACCGCGCCGATTGTCCTTGCCATGTACATGGCGGTCGCGAAGAAGCAGGGCGCGCAGCTCAGCAAGCTGGCCGGTACTGTCCAGAACGATATTCTGAAGGAGTATGTAGCACGCGGCACTTTCCGTTTCCCCATAGAGCCTTCCATGCGGCTGGTTACGGATGTTTTCAAGTACTGCAAGGAGAACATGCCGCGGTGGAACACGATTTCAATCAGCGGATACCACATAAGGGAGGCGGGCTCCACCGCGGTCCAGGAGGTCGCGTTTACCCTTGCCAATGCTATTGCATACGCCCAGGCGGCCATTGACGTGGGGCTTGACGTGGATGCGTTTGCGGGACGTTTGAGCTTCTTCTTCGGCTCGCACAACGTTTTCTTTGAGGAGATTGCCAAGTTCCGCGCGGCACGCAGGATTTATGCGAAGATTATGAAAGAGCGATTCGGCGCCAAGAAAGATGCCTCGTGCCGGCTGAGGTTCCACACCCAGACCGCGGGCTGCACCCTTACAGCGCAGGAGTACGAGAACAACGTGGTCCGTGTCGCGATGCAGGCGCTTGCGGCCGCGCTGGGCGGGACCCAGTCGCTTCACACAAACAGCCGGGATGAGGCGATGGCACTTCCGTCGCAGGAGTCGGTGCGGATAGCGCTGCGGACGCAGCAGATTCTTGCGTACGAGAACAGGGTCGGGGATGTGATTGACCCGCTGGGCGGTTGTCCCATGATTGAGAGTCTGACCGACGAGATTGAGGAGCGCGTCAACGAATACCTCAAGAAAATTGACGAGATGGGTGGGGCTGTGGCCGCCATCCGGTCGGGATTTATGCAGAAAGAGATTCAGGAATCCGCGTACCAGTACCAGAAAGGGATTGAGACCGGCGGGATAGTTGTTACGGGAGTCAACAAGTTCAAGGTGGAAGGCGAGGCAGAAGAGGAACCTGAGTGGCTGCTCAAGGTTGACCCTGCTATCCAGCAGGAACGCGTTGCGGGGCTCGCCGAACTTCGCAAGAACCGCGACAACGGCAAGGTCCAGAAGGCGCTTGCGGGGATTAAAGAGGCTGCGCAAGGGTCGGATAACCTGGTGGGGCTCTTTGTCGAGGCGGTCCAGGAGTATGCTACCCTGGGCGAAATCTGCAGCGTCCTTTCAGAAGTTTTCGGCGAGTACCGCGAAGCGGAATTTTATTAACAAGCACTTTAACAGCGGGGGTATTTCAGCAATGGAAGCAAGAGAAACATTAAAGGCCGGTACGTCGCTTATAGGGAAGGTTTTTCGCTTTTTGTGGCTTGCGGCCTTTCTTGGTTTCGTAGGCTCCATTGGGGGTTTTTACCTCGAGTTTCGCAAGCTGAACAGCCAGATTGCCGAGGTGCGCAGCATGGTAGACAGCCTGGGCAAGGAGCTTGTGAGCGGCTGGAAGGACAAGGCCGCCACGGAGATTGACAAGCTCAAGGGCCAGGGTGGAGATATTCTTAAAAAACTCGGAAAGTAACGCGCGGAGGCGGTTATGGCGGGCAAGCCTATCAAGGTACTTTTGAGCAAGCCGGGCCTGGACGGGCACAACAGGGGAGTTCACGTGGTCGCGAGGGCGCTGCGGGATGCCGGCATGGAGGTTATCTACACCGGGATAAGGCAGCGCGCGGCCGACATAGTCAAGGCTGCGATTGAGGAGGATGTTGACGTGGTGGGCCTTTCCAACCTGTCAGGGGCGCATTCCACGCTTTTTGCGCAGATAGCGGGCATTGTCCGAAAAGAGGTTGGCCGCGATGTGCTCCTTATTTGCGGCGGCATTATACCCAAGGGCGACCACGAGGAGTTGCGCAAGGCTGGCTTCTCGGGGATTTTTACCCCGGGGATATCAACCGAAGAGATAGTGAAGTTCATTGAGAACAACGTAAAACAGGGGTAAATCATGTTCAAGAAGCTCGACCATATCGGAATCGCGGTCAACTCTATTGAAGAGGCTCTCGGGGTCTTCCGCGACGCGCTGGGCCTTGAAGTGGAGGCTGTCGAAGAAGTACCGGACCAGAAGGTGAGGATAGCTTTCCTGCCCGTGGGGGAGACGCATCTGGAGCTTCTTGAGCCTACAAGCGAAGATTCCAACGTGGCGAAGTTCATTGAGAAAAAGGGTGAGGGCATTCACCACCTCGCGTTCTACGTTGAAGACATTGACTCTACACTCGAGCTGCTTAAATCCAAGGGAGTTGAGCTTATTGACCAGCAGCCGCGTGCAGGCGCAGGCGGGAAAAGAATCGCGTTTCTGCATCCCAAAGGCACTTATCGTGTTCTGATAGAGATTTGCCAGAAAGCTTAGCGGGAGGGCAGGGGATTAAGGAAATCCGGGCTGAACTTCTTGAGTAAGGAGATTACCATGTCGGTTGCGGACAAAGAAGCATTCCTCCGTGAGATGAGAAAACAGGCCCTGCTCGGCGGCGGGCAGAAACGCATCGATGCCCAGCATGCCAAAGGCAAACTGACAGCCCGCGAGCGGGTTGAAAAGCTGCTCGACCCCGGCACGTTCCGGGAACTGGACATGTTTGTAACGCATCGCACAACCGACTTCGGGCTTGACAAGAAGAAGGTTTACGGAGACGGGGTTGTAACGGGACACGGCAAGATTGACGGACGCCTTGTGTACGTCTTTTCGCAGGACTTTACAGTCTTTGGCGGGGCATTGTCTGAGACCTTCGCGGAAAAGGTCTGCAAGATAATGGACCTTGCAGTGAGAAACGGCGCCCCGGTAATCGGCCTGAACGACTCCGGCGGCGCCCGCATCCAGGAAGGGGTGCGGTCGCTTGCGGGATACGGCGATATTTTCTGGCGCAATGTCGCCACAAGCGGCGTCGTCCCTCAGATATCGGTGATAATGGGCCCGTGTGCGGGAGGTGCTGTCTATTCACCGGCAATTACCGACTTTATCATTATGGTCGAGA
>CAYWBA010000145.1:0-8055 GCA_964455955.1 uncultured Planctomycetota bacterium
CCCCCTTCTCTTGAATAGGTAAAGACGCCGAGCCGCTGGAAATGCCCCTCGCGCACAAAGTCGAGCAGTTCCCTGAAGTCCCCTTCTGTCTCCCCCGGAAAGCCCACTATCAGCGAGGTACGCAACGCAAGGCCGGGCATTTTATCGTGAAGCTTTTGAACCAGTCTGCGGATGTCTTTTCCACCCTGGCGCCGGCCCATCTTCCTCAGAAGCGGCCCGCTTATGTGCTGTATTGGAAGGTCAAGATACTTCACAACAGCCGGTATCCCGGCAATAGCTTCTATAAGTTCGTCGGTTACTCCCGCCGGGTGCGCATACATAATGCGTATCCAGCCTATACGCGCAACTTTGCCGAGAAGCCTTATTAAGCCTGCCAAGTTGGTGTTTCGGGAGAGGTCGCTTCCGTAAGAGGTGGTATCCTGTGCAATGAGTATGATTTCTCTGATGCCGAACTCTACCAGTTCTCTCGCCTCCTCAAGCACCGCCCCGGGGGGCTTTGAGCGGAACGGGCCGCGTATGGCTGGAATTGTGCAGAAGGTGCACATGTTGGAGCAGCCCTCGGCAATCCTCAGGTAGGCGGTATACGGGCCACTCAGGATTAGCCGCCCTGTTTCCGGTCGAAGCTTCTTATCAATGTCTCCTTCCAGCACACGTTCGTGCTTCTTGAGAACGCGGCCGACTATCTGCGCCATGCGGGGGTATGCCGAAAACGATACTGCGGCATCTACCTCGGGGTGCGTTTCAAGGAACTTTTCGCGTTCCTGCTGCACCATGCAGCCTGCCACAATAAGAGCCTCGAGCTTACCCTGTTTCTTGAGCTGCACAAACTCGCCGATAACTGAAAGTGACTCTTCCCTTGCCGGTGCAATAAAGCTGCATGTGTTTATTATCACCACTTCGGCTAACGGGACGTCTTCACACAGGACAAACCCGGCCTCAAGCATATTTGCGGCTATCTTTTCCGAATCGACAAGGTTTTTGGGGCAGCCGAGGTTGATTAAGCCGAAAGTTGTCATGCTGTATCTTCACACAGGAAGTTGTAATGGGGAATGAAAAATAATTCCCAATTCCCAAGAGACTATCTATTCCGGCTGCGAGTTTTTCCTACGAGGTCTGTTGGGCCCTTTCCTGCATTTCATGCCACTGGTCAGGGCTCATGAGCACTTCGCGCGGGCTGGAACCCTGGGAAGGCCCGACCACGCCGTGGTATTCCATTATGTCAACCAGGCGGCTTGCGCGGCCGTAGCCGATACCCAGCTTGCGCTGCAGGAGTGAGACAGACCCGCGGCCTGCAGAAAGGATAATTTCGACAGCGGAATTGTAAAGCTCATCGATTTCCTGTGGCGGTACTCCTTCATCTACAACCAGGCCGCCCTTGCCCTCAGGCTGCCACCTGACCAGCTCTTCGCTGAACTCTGGCTTCGCCTGCTCCTTTATGAAGCTGACTATCTTCTTGGTCTCGCTGTCATCGACAAACGTGCCCTGCGCCCGCACAAGAGCCGAGGCGCCCGGCCTGAGATAAAGCATGTCGCCCTGCATAAGCAGGGCTTCCGCACCGTTGCTGTCGAGGATTGTCCGCGAGTCAATCTTGCTTGACACGTGGAAGGCTATGCGGCTTGGCATGTTGGTCTTGATAAGGCCGGTGATAACGTCAACGCTCGGTCTCTGGGTGGCAAGCACGAGGTGAATGCCTACAGCGCGCGACTTCTGCGCTAGCCTTGTTATCGAAAATTCGACCGCCTTGCTGCCGGCCATCATCAGGTCTGCAAGCTCATCAATGATAATCACAATGTATGGCATCTTCTCTGGCATGGTTTCCCGCAGGTCTTCACTCATGGGAGCCAGCTTCCGCTCCCGCTCCTCGCGGCTGATGCTATTGAAATGCTTGATGTGGCGGACCGAGAGCATCTGGAGCGTTTCGTAGCGCTCATCCATTTTTTGGGTGGCCCACTCGAGCACGCCTGCCGCCTTCGCCATGTCTGTAACGACCGGATGAAGCAGATGCGGGAGGTTTTCAAACATTGAAAGCTCAACCATCTTGGGGTCAATAAGGATAAGCTTGACTTCTTCGGGCGTGCGCTTGTAGAGAATACTTGTGATAACAGAGTTAATGCACACACTTTTTCCCGAGCCTGTAGCACCTGCAATAAGAAGGTGCGGCATCTTGGCCAAGTCAGTAACTATCGGCGCACCGGCGGCGTCTTTGCCCAGGAAAAGCGGGAGGTCATAATCTTTCTGTGCCGCCCTGCTGCAAAGCAGCTCCTTAAGCCTTACAATTACGCGCTTGGTGTTCGGAACCTCAACCCCCAGCGTGGACTTGCCGGGTATTGGAAAGACTATCCGCACGCTTGGCGCTCTCAGGGCCATTGCAAGGTCTTCCGAAAGCCCGGCAATTTTTGAAGCCTTCACACCTGGCGCAAGTAAGAGCTCATACTGGGTAATTACAGGGCCCTTTTGCACCTCGACAACTTTCGCGCCTATGCCGAAGTTCTCAAGAGTACCCTCGATTATCTCGGCCCGTTCCTGAACTACCTCAGAGTACTCTTCCACCGCCTTGTCCGGGGCGTCAAGAATGTCAAGCGGCGGAAGCCTGTAGCCTTCCGCGCTAATCCGGGGTTCCGGAACTTTTGCCTTTTCTACTTCTTTTGCCTTCCTGACCTTTATCTTCTTCTGCGCCTTCTTATGCGCCTTCTTCTGCTTCTCAGGCTTGACCTTCTTTCCAAAAACCGGCTTTTCTACAGCCGGTTCCCCTACAGCTTTCACTTCCGCGGGAGGCTCCCCTCTCACCGCGATGCTCTTGACAGATGCACCGGTTGCAGTGGCAGCCGCGCCCGCAGCCGTGCGGCAGGAAAGCGCAAGCGTCCTGAACTTCGCGACTATCTGCCTGATAATATCGTAGAACATAAGGTCTGTGGCCAGAAGCAGCGAAATCGCAAGCACCCCGGCCACTGCAAGGAATGCGCCCACTTCGCCGAGGTAATAGGTCATCCAGCGAGCCAGGAAAGTGCCGAAATAGCCGCCCGTGAAGCGGCCCCTGAATGCGTTCTCAGGGAGCACCATTCTTTCTACAGTTGCAAATGAAAGGACAAATACGCCAGATCCCAGCAGCTTGAAGGCGATGCCCTTGAACTTTATCCGGGCTACTGAGAGGCCGCCCCAGATACCGACAAGAAGTGCAATAGCGAAGGAAGGCAGCATGCCGATGTAGCGGAACATGTAAAAGGACAGGTGCGCACCCGCTGTCCCGCAGTAGTTTGCAGCCACCTCGTTTTGCGGGACAACCGAAGGGTCAGGCCCGTCGGCAGGATTGAAACTGAAGAGGCTTACCAGCACGAACAGTGATATGACTGCAAGCGTGATTCCGAGAATTTCACCTGCCAGCGCGCTTTTGCCGGGAAGGTGCTTGTTATTATCTGATTTTCTCTTGCCGCCCATGTCGCTCCAAGCTAACCTGCCGCCATGCTAAGCATACACTGCGGGCATAGTATCCACCAGAAATTTATCGTAAAAACAGCGGTCTGACTTGAAGAAAATCTGGAATTTTTTCAAAAAAACAGGCCCCAGAAGATTGTGACAACCCCGAGCGGCACCAGGTAGTAGGCGAAGTAGGAGAAATTCCCTCTCCGCAGCAGCCTAAGCAGGAGCTTCAATGCTATTATGCCACATACAAGAGCTGCAACAAAAGATACCGCCACCGGCCCAAGGGGGACCTCCAGCCCGCAGGCAACCATGTCTTTCGCGTCGAGAAGGGCTGCCCCGCCCACCGCGGGAATCATAAGCAGGAATGAAAAAGAAGCGGCACTCCGTCCCGCCGCACCCCGGTACTGCCCCATGGAAATAGTTAAGCCTGAACGGCTTACGCCCGGGATAATCGCAAGCGCCTGTGCAAACCCTACTGCTATGGCGTCTCGCGCACTGAGGTCGCGCAGGTCTTTTCGTCCGGACGCATGCTTTCCGCCAAGAATCAGAAAAAACGCTGAGGTCAGAAAGCCAAGGCCGACAAGAACCATGTTGCAACTGGCGTGCTCGAAGAAGTCGCGGCTGAGATACCCGAACACTCCCGCGGGAATTGTGCCAAGTATTATAAGGAGCAGAACGCTTCTGCTGGTGGTAAAAAGCGAGAGTATCTCACGCCGGAAGACGACAACGACCGCAATCAGCGTGGCGAGGTGCACTGCCACAACCCGGAAAAGAAAACCACCTTCCGGCGCATAGTGGAAAAGCTTATCAAAAACCGCCAGATGCCCGGAGCTTGAGACAGGCAGAAACTCGGTCAGCCCTTGCAGCAGGCCGAAGAAAACAGATTCAAGAAATTCTATTTCGTGCATTTTCTACAAGTCTTACAATCTCTTGCGCAAGCGCGCTCTTGGCAATCCCCTCATACTGTTTGACGCCGCCCCGGGCAGGGATTCGGTCAAGCACTTCGCAAGAAATCATCTCCTTCCCGAAGCTCTGCGGCGAGTTCAGGACAATATAGTCGAGATTCTTGGCGGAAAGCTTGGCGGAAGCGTTCCTGCGCCCATCCTGCACTTCGAGCGCAAACCCGACAAGTATCTGCGACCTCTTTTGTAACCCCATTTCGGCAAGTATATCGGCAGCAGGAACCAAATCAAGCTGCAGCGGGCCCTTTTTCTTTTTCAACTTCCCGGCGAAACGCTCTGCCGGCTTGTAGTCGCATACGGCCGCGGTCATCACCACGGCATCGCAATCTGGAAAGCGCTCCAGGCACTCCCGCGCCATCTCCTCAGCGGAAACTACCGGAACAACACAGACCCCATCCGGGCCGGGAAGCGCCACCGGGCCACTTACAAGAATCACCTCGTGCCCTGCCCTTGCGGCAGCTTTGGCAACCTCATATCCCATCTTGCCGCTTGAAGGGTTGGAGAGGAACCTGACATCATCTACGAATTCGCGCGTCGGACCCGCTGTTACAAGTATTTTCATGACAAGCCTTACGTTAAGAGCCAAGGCTACTTCGGCAGAAGTTTCGAGATTACTTCGGCGATTTCTTCCGGCTCAGCCATGCGGCCGGGACCTGTGTCCCCGCTTGCAAGGCGCCCCTCGCGGGGGCCTACAAAGTGAACCCCGCGGCCCTTAAGCCTGCTCACATTCTCCTGGACCGCAGGGTGCAGGTACATGTTTGCATGCATGGCAGGCGCTACAAGAACATGGCAGTCAACTGAAAGATACGTTGTGGAAAGCATATCGTCTGCAATTCCCGAAGCCATCTTGGCGATTATGTTGGCAGTGGCAGGCGCAACCACGAGAAGCGCCGTACCGCGCGCTTGTGAGACATGAGAAGGGTTATAATCTGCCGCAGGCTCAAAGGGGTCAACAACGACCTGATTGGATGTTATCGCCTGAAAAGTCAGGGGAGCTACGAAGCGGCAGGCGTTTCGGGTAAGAACTGCGTGTACGCTGTGGCCTTCCCTTGTTAGTTGTGAGGCCAGCGCAGCCGCCTTAAACGCGGCAATCGAACCTGTAACTCCCAGGATTATCTTGGACATCGCTTAACACCGAATAAGGTGACATCCTGTTGACACACTACTTGCGGCGCTTTTCGAGTTTCTCCTGCCTGGCAAGAGCGCCCCTGAGACTTTCGCGATAGATTTCCTCAGTTACAAGCTCTATCTTACCGTTATCTACTTCGTTACATACGCCAAGCATAAGCTTTTTCAAGTCGGGCGCCACGGTGCCCAGTTCGCGCCTTTGAAGCTGCTTAAGCCGTTTCTGTATCAAGACCGAGAGCTTGAACCTGCCGCCTGCTTTGCTTGTCAACCGCTCCAACTTCGTCACTTCTTTGGACACATCCATTAACTGTTCGCCCTCCTGAACCCATTAACGCCGAAGGTGGCTGTCAACGAAAGCTCTTATTTCCCCAATGGCCCTGTCGAGGTCGTCGTTTACGACAACGTGGTCATAGTACTTTTCTTGCTGAAGTTCCCAGCAAGCATGGTCTGTACGCTGCGCGAGCTGCTCCTCGCTTTCCGTGCCGCGGCCTCTAAGCCGCTGCTTGAGGACTTCCATACCGGGCGGTGAAAGTAGAATGTAGATTCCCTTCACCTCCCCATCGCGCAGCCTTATTGCACCTTGAACATCTATATCGAGCACGTATACCTTGCCCTGGCGGACAGCCTGCTCGAGCGGCTCGCGCGGCGTTCCGTAGTAATTGCCGAAAAGCTCCACGTGCTCGATAAAGCGGCCGTCTCTTACCCATCTTTCAAATTCTTCCCGGCCAAGGAAGTAGTACTCCCGGCCATCCGCTTCCTCAGGTCTTCTGGCGCGGGTTGTCCCGGAGATGCTCAGGACGTAGTACTCGTCTTCGAGCAGGTGTTTGACAACCGTGCTTTTGCCCACACCTGACGGGCCGGATATTACAAGCACCACGCCGCGCCCGGCAACGCGGTCTCCATTGTTCGACCCGGTGTTCTTGACCTCGCTTCCTATCGGAGCCTCCACTTCGCCGCAGCCAGCCACTCCGGGTGCGCTACTGTATATTCTGGGCCTGCTCGCGAATCTTGTCTATGTGGCCTTTAAGTTCAAGCAGCGGCACCACAAGCTTGCTCGAGATGGATTTTGCGCCCATGGTGCTTGCTTCGCGCAGCATTTCCTGCGCAATAAACTCAAGCTGCCTGCCTGCCGGTTTCTTGCCTGAAAGAACTTTCGCCATCTGCTCCGTATGCATGTTGAGCCGCTGAAGTTCCTCGGCAATATCAGAGCGCTCAGCCAGGGTCGCAACCTCGCGGGCCACGTCCATTTGGGAGACCTTGAAGGAAAATTCCCCTAACAGTTCCTCTATTCTGGAGCTCAGCTTTTTCTGGTACTCTTTGAGGAATTTCATGCGGCCCTGCGCAACTCTCTTGCAGATAGCCACAATTCTGTCAAGCAGCCTGCGAACTTCCTCCTCTATCTTGGCGCCCTCCTTGCGGCGCGAGGCGACAAGTGCCGTCAGCGCCTTGCGGGCCGCCTTCATAAGAAGCTCCCGCTGCACTGTACTCTTGGCCGCATGCTCGCGCAGGGCACCGGGCAAAGCAGCCACGCGCTCGATGCGGATGTCATCCGGCAGGCCCGCCTTCCTCGCCAAGCTTCGCAGCCTGCGGCAATATCCAAGAACCGTCTCTTCATCGAGCGTAAAAGCTACCGAAGGCATCCCGTCGGATTCTACGTAGCAGTAAACCATCCCGCGCCTGATCCTGCTCTTAAGCAGTTCCTCGATCTCCTGCTGGGCGCCGACCAGTCCCTCCGGGAGTCGCGTGTTCAGCTTGAACGACCTGTTATTCAACGAGCGCAACGACACTGCCACAGAATTGCCGGTAACTTGAGCTTTCCCGTAGCCGAAGCCAGTCATGCTTTCAATCATACGGCGCCGACTCCTATTTGCCATCCGCTGGCGGTTGCGCGCCCTTTTCCGGGGCTGGCTTGGACTGCTCCTCTGAATCAGGCGCTTTGGGTGGCTTGGCGCCTTTCGGCTCCTCCTTCTTGCCGGGCGTTACCGGGGCAGGCGCGGATTTGGGCGTTTCGGCTCCCTTCCTGGCATCCCCCGGCTGTTTCGGTGCTGCCGGCTGCTCCTTCTTCTCCTGCTGCTGCGCAGGCGTTACGCCCTGGCCCATTTCCTGCATCACAGAGCCGCTCATGGCGGAGCTTGCTGACCTTGTCAGAATTGCAAGGACAATTGTAAGAACGACAAAGAAGATGGCGATCCACACTGTAAAGGTGCTCATCTTGCGCCCGATGCTTGCGCCGAACGCGGTGTCAAGGCCTGCACCGCCGAACGCGCTTGAAAGACCTCCTCCTTTAGGCTCCTGCATAAGCACTATAATCACCAGCACCACGCAGGTCAGGAAATAGACCACGGTCAGCAACCCGACAAGAAAGCCCACTTTCTCCTCCCTATTGTCCGGCTGGCGCAGCCTTCGCTATTGCTGCAAAAGAAGCGCCGTCAAGACTTGCTCCACCGACAAGCACCCCGTCAATGTCTTTTTTTTCCAGCAGCCCGGCAGCATTGTCAGGCTTGACGCTGCCACCGTAAAGGACCCGGATACCCTCGGCCGTTTC